>DATKJJ010000565.1:0-2174 GCA_035543695.1 Gemmatimonadales bacterium
AATGGAGTGATCGCCGCTTGCTTTCCAGTCCTGCACCAGTAACTCAATCGCCATGGGATTTCCTGCTGCCGCTCGAAGCAGGGCTCGCTGTTGACTAGGCGTCGGCACCTGTTCCAGTTGGGCAACAAACGAAGACAACATCTCCCAACTGTGCTCAGTCGTGAGAGGTACAACCGGTATTTCGGAAATGCCTAGTCCAGCGGCGTTGCTTCTCAGTCGCTGGGCTTGGGGACACTGATGTAGCTCACCGGGCCTGGCCACTAGTATGGCCATGATTGCCTGCCCTGCGGTCCTTGTGAGAATAAGATTGAGTACTGCTAGGCTTACATCATCCGCCAGATGAAGGTCGTCTATAACTAGAATTACTGGCTGCTCGTCCACTATTGAACTGAGCATTTCATGGAAGGCATCAGTGAATCTGATCCGAGCAGTCTCGCCATGACTCTCCGAGCCGTACGTTAGGTGGCGGAAACGATTTCGCAGCATAGGGACAATTCTGGAAAGTTCTCCCAGTGCCTCCGGCGACGTGGCGGTGATCCCTGGGCGATTCACCAGACCCATGATGAGAGTGCTTAGGGCGGAGTACGGTATCTCACGCTCGAGGTCGTAACATTGGACTCGACTGATCGCTGCGCCTTCTAGACCTGCCGCGGTAGTCAAGCGCTGCACTAGGGTTGTCTTTCCTACTCCTGAATCCCCCAAAATGAGAGAGTGGCCCGGCATTCCGTTCTTGGCGCATTCCCACTTTCCATAGAGCACCTGATAGACATCAGCGCGACCGATAAAAACTCGGTTACGCCACTGATCAGTAGGTACGTTGGGTATGTTCGCCAGTGTAGTCCGTTCCCACCCACGCCGCCGTAGACGAACGGCCATCCCCTCCACCAAGTCCGACGGCACGGCCTGGAGCTCCTCCGCCAACTTCTTCTTCCAGGCCTCGAAGATCTCCAGCGCCGTCAGGCGGTCGCCGGCAAACGCCCGAGCCTCCATCTTGGCCCGGATCGCCTCCTCGCATAGCTCGTCCAGGACCAGCATCCGGTCGGCCACCTGCTCGATCTGCCGAGTGTCTCCCGTCCGGCGGCAGCGATCGATCAATACCAGCATTGCGTCCTTGATGATCGGCAGCAGCCGCGCCTGCTGTTGGTCCTTCCAGTGGGTAAACTCCGCCGAGTCATTGATGTCGAAGCCGTCGAGAAACGCCGCCACCTCCAGCGGTCCGGTGACCTCGGTGCCCAGGATGTCGCCCGCCCGGAGTCGCTCCAGGTCCAGCGTCACTCGCCCGGGCATCAGCCGCACCTGATCCCGGCTGGTCTCCAGCGCATCGATGCCAACCCGGGGCCGCAACACCGAGAGCGCCGTCGCCAGGGAATGGCGGGCTTCGGTGGCGGAGACTCGGGGCCACAGCAGCTCCGCCAAACGGTCCCGGCGTTGGGTCCGCTGCTCGACGGCGAGATACACCAAGAGGGCGAGATGCTTCCGGGTGCGAAACCGGATCGGCTCACCGGTGGCGGTAAAGAGGGCGGGCTGACCCAGGCAACGGAGATACCGTTGCGGCTCCATCGGGTCTCACTGGTAGTGGGATATCCAGAGTATGCCGGCCGTACAACCAACCGTCAACAACTTGCGTCTAGATGTCTCGGAGAGGTTGAGCTTCTGTAATCCCGCGTACGAACCCCGTGGCGCTCAGGGCCGATGGAAGCCCGTCCCGGTTGTCCCGGCTGTCAGGCCCGGGTTATGCTCACAACCCGGGAGACCGATCCCGCACCGGCCCGGCAGAAGCCACCACTGGTTCTGTCTCGCCGGGCTTCTACAGGCAAGGAGACGCAGGAACCATGGCCCCACGCCGGACCCGTTGGCAGCTTGGAGCAGCAATCGTAACTGCCTTGATGACCGCCGCTTGCAGTGACAGCCTGAGCACCGGCAACGCAGTTCTCCCCAACGGAGCCGCCGACGATATCGGTGCCACCGCCCGGGACGAGGTGGAGGCTGCCGTCAGCGCCCTCACCCTGCCCAGCTCGGTTGACCCTCTGGGGACGGCCCAGGCCCCCACCGCCTACTCACCGGGCTGTGTCACTCCGTCAACACCGGCCGACTCAGACGGTGACGGGGTTCCCGACGACGCCATCTATTTGTTCACCGCTCCCCCCTGCCGCTTCACCGGCTGGCGGGGCGGC
>DATKJJ010000566.1:0-2286 GCA_035543695.1 Gemmatimonadales bacterium
CAGGTCCTGATGAAGATCTCCTGCGTCACATCCTCCGCATCGTCGCCGATCATCCGCCGCACGAGGGAGTGAATCCGTCCCAGATGGCGGCGGTACAACCGCTCGAAGGCATGAGAGTCTCCCGCCGCGGCCAAAGTGGCATCCACGGCATCTCCGTCAATCGCGTCGCTCTGAGTGGTAGAGCGCAGAGGCACAGTTCCGGATTGGGTGACTTGCATGCGGGGATTTGGACAGGCAACCCCCGTCAATGGTTGGAAAAGTGTCTCCAAATCCCTCTGCTGGCGAGATCTACACCTGTCGGACTCAAGTCGGTGCGCTAGTTTTGGGGCAGCCCGGTCTAAACCCCCCTCCCCGCTGCGGCATCTCACCACCGATGACGACCCCACCACGTTCGTCGCCGTGAACCAGACGGTCCGCCGAGCCCAAGAGGGCGATGCCGACGCGTTCCGCGTGCTGTATGAGGACCACGGTGGCCGAGTTTACGCTTTGTGCCTCCGGCTCTCAGGCGATCGTGCGGCGGCGGAAGAATTGACCCAGGATGTCTTCGTTCGGGTATGGGAGAAGCTGGAGACTTTCCGGGGAGAGAGCGCCTTCTCCACTTGGCTGCACCGGCTGGCGGTCAACGAAGTGCTGGGTGAGAAACGCAGCGCTTCCCGTCGAACTCGCCGGGTGCTCCCCACCGATCAGCCCGAGTTGCTGGAGCGACCCCGCACCGACTCAGGGCAAGGCGGTCATTGGGACCTCGACAATGCAATTGCGGGGCTGCCGGAGGGAGCCCGCACCGTATTCGTGCTACACGATGTCGAGGGCTATCGGCACGAGGAAATTGCCTCGATGACCGGGATCGCTGAAGGTACCTCGAAGGCGCAACTTCACCGGGCACGCAGACTACTTCGGGAGAAATTGCAACGATGACATGCGATGAAGCGGTTGCCCTGCTGGATGACTACGCCGACGGACTGCTGACGCCAGACCGGGCCACGGCCCTGGAAGCTCACCTGAAGGAGTGCTCCAGCTGCCGCGCAGAACTCGAGAGTCTTCAGACGCTGCTGGCAGACGCCAAGGCGCTCCCCAGAGCGATCACACCCCCGGCAGGAACCTGGGCCGCGATCGAGCAACGAATCGAGAGCGGTTCGATGATCGGCGTCCTCCCTCTCTCCGGCCGTCGCTCCAGAAGCGCGCGCATCTTCCTTCTCGCCGCGGCGGCGGTCGTGCTGATGGTTCTCTCTTCGGCGGTCACCTCATTGTGGATCAAGCGAGGTGGCGAGGGACAGGGCTTCGCGGCATCTCAAGCCGAATATGCCCAGGCGACCGCGGAGCTTGCCCAGAAGATCGAGCAGAATCCCGCCGGCGTCTCCCCCAGGACACTCGCCATCCTGGAGCGCAACCTGGCGATTATCGACGCGGCGATTCGGGAAGCCGAGCAAGCACTCAAGACCGACCCTGGCGATCCAACCCTTGAGGAGATGCTGCTGGCTCGCTATCAGCAACGCCTCGAGCTGTTGCAGCGTGCCGCTCGATCGGGGCAGGAAAGCTGAAATGAGACACCAGGCAAGCGGTCTGGTACTGCTGCTCCTGATGCTCCTGCCCGGTAGTCCCGCGGCCGCGCAAGGAGACATCGCGGCCCGACGCCCGGCCCGGCCCGATGTGGCGCTGAGGATCTATTGCCCGAGCGGCACGCTTCGGGTCACCGGATGGACCAAGGACTCGGTGGCGGTGAGCGGCTACATGGATCCTTCACTCGGCCGCTTCTTCATAGGCGGAACCGGAGAGGGAATGAAGCTCGGCATCGAAACACCGGAGACCGATGCCAAAGGTACCGCCGTCCTGGACGTCAGCGTTCCGCGAGGCGCCCGGGTCTGGATAAAGACTGCCAATGCCGACGTGGAAGTGAATGCCGTCTCGGGAACGGTGGACGTGTTCACGGTGAGCGGCCATACCCGGGTCGCGGGGTCGCCTTCGGTCGTGACGGCCGAATCGCTGGACGGGAATATCGAGCTGGCGGTCGAATCTCCCAGCGCCCGAGCCCGCACCGGAAGCGGGGTAATCGTCTTCCGGGGAGTCATCAGCGAGGCGAGTGCGTCGAGCGTGAGTGGCCCCTTGTTCATCGGCATGGAGGGCAAGATCTCGCGCGCGCGATTCGAGACCGTCTCCGGAGAGATCGCCTTCAAGGGTGATCTGGATCCCGATGGCACACTCGAGGCGGAGAGCCACAGTGGGAACATCGAGCTGCGCCTGCCGGAGCGACTAGGCGCCACCTACTCGCTTGTCGGTTACGCCGGGCAG
>DATKJJ010000567.1:0-2080 GCA_035543695.1 Gemmatimonadales bacterium
GTGACATCGGCGACCTCATTCTGCATCGCTCCCTGAACCGGCGGCGCCAGTGGGCCGCGGACCTCGACCTGCTGGCTGGATCCCTCACCGGTAAACGTCACCTGGATGACGCGGTCTTCCTTGGCGTCGCCGTTGTTGTCGATCTTGAACTGATAGAGAAGGTTGTGATCGAACGATGCCTGGGCCGGGTCCTGGGCCTGAGCCGGGGTGAGGAAGGCCCGGGTGTCCATCGCCAGCACGATCCGACCCGGTCCCGAGCCGGGGAAGGCGTAGACATCGGTCAGGTCGCTCTTCGGGTTCAGCTCGACGAACGGGGTATCTTGATGATCGGAACCGATAGCAAGTCCTGCTGCTCCCCCGCCGGCGAGCACGACGAGCAGGGCAGCGAAGACCCTCCGCCGGAGGGTCGTTCTGGCGCGATTGGACATACCTCTCTCCCGAGGTGTTCGGTGGGTGGTCTACGACTGGTCCTCGGGATATCTACGCCGGGAGGCGGGCCGCCGGATGCATAGCTCGCCGGGCTGATCCGGCAGGCGGCCGGATGAATCCGAGTGAACGGGTTCCGGCGTACTACAGATGGACGATCGACCGCGAGCTTCGACTATACCTACTCGGACCAGCCCCTGGGCGACCCGCTCGCCGCAGGATCAGGACTCCTCGTTCCTCCATCGCATCGCCGATGGGGACGAGTCGGCACTGACCGCGCTCTACGATCAGTGGAGCGGCCGGGTGCACACGATCGCCTTGTGGATCCTGAAGGACGCGGACGATGCCGAGGACGTGGTGGAGGAGACCTTCTGGCAGGTGTGGCGCACTGCGGGACAGTTCGACCGGGCCCGAGCTTCGGCGGCGGCCTGGCTCAGCATGATCGCGCGGAGCCGCGCGCTGGATCGCTTGCGGGCCCGCCGGCGGTACCTGGAGCGGACCGCAGAGGCCGCACAAGGTTTGACCATCGCGGTCGAGCCGGAGCCGGTAGAGACCACTCCGAGGCTGGCCCAGGCGCTCGACTCGCTCCCCCCGGAGCAGCGCGAGGCACTGCACCTGGCATTTTTCGCTGGGCTGTCGCACGCCGAGATCGCTGCCCGAACCGCGCAGCCCCTCGGCACCATCAAGACCCGGATCCGGCTGGCGATGGAAAAGCTGCGCCTGTCCCTGGGCTTCCGGAGAGACCAGCTCGTATGAAAGACAGCTTGACACACGACCAGCTGGAGCAGCTGCTTCCGGCCGCGGCCCTGGAGATTCTGGAGGGCGACGAGCTCCACGATCTCACCGTCCATGTAAGGGATTGCGCCGACTGCGAGCGCCTGCTCGAATCCTATCGCGAGGTGCTGGGGGGCTGGGCGACCGGCTTACCGGTGCGAGCATTCGAGCCGGCTCGATCGGCCCGGGTTCGCGCCCGTTTGCTGGCCCGAATCGGATCGGGCGCGTCGGCTCCGGAAGTCAGATTGCGGTCTCGGCGCTCGCCCGGCTCGGGCGATCGTTGGGCGGGATGGGCCGTGGCAGCGGCAATGGCGGGGGTGCTCCTGGTTCACCATTCGGTTCATCGCCCGGTGGCCTATGGCTGGCTGGTGGCCGGGGCACTCGCTCTCGTGCTGCTGGCACTCGGCATATACGTGCGGATCCAGCGGGCGCGTGTCCGGGCTCTGGAGGAGCGGCTGCGGTCCCTGGCAGATCGGGAGGACAGAACCGAGCTGCCCCTGCACTGAAAGGATCCATACATAGAGGCCGCAGATGAACGCGGATGAACGCAGATAAAAGCACGGATCGCTCCGGGGCCTAAAGCAGCTCCCCGTGCGTCATCAGCACACCATCGCATTTGCAAGTGAGACTCGCAGGTGTGCTGTTCCAATACGATTCAATTGACCGCTGCTGAAACGGAACTATTTCAGGTGGCGGAGCGATCGTGCTGTTATCAGCGTTGATCCGCGTTCATCTGCGGCCAACCTTTCTGTTAATCTCGACCGAAGCTTCGGGTGTGCCGTCGACAATCCCAGTGAGGGAGGAAACGGCTCAGCGGCCGGGCACGGACTCCTTCACCAGATTTCCCAGAATAAAGGCGATATTGGCGGGGCGTTCCGCC
>DATKJJ010000568.1:0-2499 GCA_035543695.1 Gemmatimonadales bacterium
ACCCTGGAGCGTGGAGCGAGCGGAGCGCTGGTGGGAAGTGCACCGGCCGGTGCCGCCGGGAGCGCGCCGGGCGGCGGATGTGCTTCTGTCTCAGGAGGGGCGGGAGGTGCGGATCGGCCCCCGGGTGAGGCCACAAGGGTAGAACTCGGCCAGGGGAGCGGTACGGCGGTGTCCGGTGCTCCTCGTCACCGACACGGACCGCCGAGTTGACCTTTATGCGTGGCCCACGGGCGAGCCAAGCCTATAGCAGACCAGACCGGAGAGTCAGGATGACCAATGCCAGGATAGATACGCGTGCCCCCGCGTGGATGCCCGGCGCAGCGCACGCGTTGCTGCGGGTGATCACCGGTGCACTCTTCATGGAACACGGACTCCAGAAGCTCTTCGGACTGCTGGTGGACCCGTCCCAGCCCTGGCATGGGGCCCCACCCATGTTCTCTCAGTTCTGGTTTGCCGGAGTGCTGGAGACGTTCGGCGGGCTTCTCATCGTGCTCGGCCTGTTGACCCGGCCGGTGGCGTTCCTGCTCGCCGGCGAGATGGCGGTGGCGTACTTCACGGCCCACTTCCCCCGGAACTTCTGGCCGGTGCTCAACGGCGGGGAGCACACGGTGCTCTACTGCTTTATCTACCTCTATCTCGTAGCCACCGGGGCAGGCCCATTCAGCGTGGATGCGGCGCTGCAGCGGCGCCGAAGCGCAGCTGGAGACTCCGGGCGCCTTTGACAGAGCCCGGTCTCGGTCGAGTTCGTGCGGATCGAATATGACCTCGAGGGGGCGATGAAAGCGATCCGGCAGAGCGAGCTGCCCGATGACTTCGCAGAATACCTGCGGGCCGGCGGGGAAAGCGCCACGGCTGCATGAAAATGGTATGGTACGTCGCGCTGGGCGGAGCTGTTGGGAGTGTGGCCCGCTATCTGGTAGGCCTTACGGTTCAGAGCCGAAGCGGCCTGGATTTTCCTGTCGGTACCCTGCTCGTCAATCTGAGCGGATGTCTGCTCCTCGGTTTTCTTGCCGGATACCTGCTCCAGACCTCCGCGGTCAGCCCGGAGATCCGAGCCTTGCTCACCACTGGGCTCTGCGGGGGTTACACGACGTTCTCCACTTTCTGTTATGAGACCGTGACTCTCATCCAGGATGCGGACTGGCGTCGCGCCGCGCTCTACGTGGGGCTCAGTGTGCTCGGCTCGCTGGGCGCAACGATCCTTGGTTTGGCCGGTGCCCGGCTGTTGCTCGATCTTCGGCATCCGGCCTAGGAGACCCTATGCATGGGTTCAAGGGAGAGCGCACCCTGATGCGCATCCACCTGGGCGAATCGGACAAGTGGAAGGGCAGGCCGCTCTATAAGGCCATCGTCGATCTGCTGCGCGAGCGGCAGTATGCCGGAGCCACGGTCTTCAGGGCCATGACGGGGTTCGGGGCCAGCGCCCGGGTACGCACCGACAGGATCGAAGTGCTGTCGCTGGACCTGCCGATCGTGATCGAGGTGGTGGAGACTGAGGAGAAGATCCAGGCGATCCTTCCGGAGCTGGATAACATGATCGGGGGCGGCCTCATCACGCTCGAGCGGGCCCGGGTCATCATGTACCGGCCAAACCTCTCACCCGAGGAACGCGACGAGGGCTGGAACATAGACCGGGGCGGCTGAAGTAAGAGTCCCTGAAATCCACGTAATCGGGATAGATCTTTCCCACAGCATAGCGCTGCAGATGTATCTGGGGGTTCAACTCCGGTGGTGACCGGCTATGGGTATGCCGGAATTCGTGAACCGCCGCAACTCCCGGGTTCTCCAATTTGGGTCTAGATTCGCTTAGAGCCCAAACTGAGCGGCCTCGGTCGCACGAGATCCGGGTTAAAGAATATGAACGACCTCCGCCGGCTGATCCCCTTTCTCGCCACCACTCTCGCCCTCGCTTCCACGGGCTGCGGTTCCGATGAGCTGACCTCCCCGGCAGCTCCTGGCAGCACGCTCGCCGTCACTCCGGACAAACTGGTTCTCGGAGTCGGGATGTCCCGTCAGCTCTCTGCCAAGGTGCTCGACGAGAGCGGTGGAGAGGTTGCCGGAGTCGAGCTGAACTTTGCCTCCAGCGATCCACGCCGAGCCTCCGTCTCCGGGAGCGGCCTGGTGACGTACGCCGGCGCGGGCCCGGCGGAAATCAGAATCAGCAGCAGCGACCTGCTCACGGTGGTCCCATACCACGGTCTCGGCTCGGGCCATCCGCTCGGCACCACTACGACAACCGCCCGGTTGCCCGGGGACGGTCAGGGCGACGGGCCCTTCGGCGTGGCGGTGGATGCCGAGGGGCACATTTTCATCTCCCAGACCAACAGCGGAAGAGTGGCCTCCACTCTCTATCCGGCGACTGACTTCAGCACTGGAGACCTGGGTGGTGGGACGCCGACCTCGATTGCGCTGCTGGGCCGCGGCACCGCTCTGGTGACGCCGTCGGGGCCCGACACCAACGATGCCAGCGTGATCGACCTGGCCACCGAAAAGGTTCTG
>DATKJJ010000569.1:0-4716 GCA_035543695.1 Gemmatimonadales bacterium
GAAGTTCGTACCCGCATTGCGGCCTTGGGGGTGGTGCCTCGCCTCACTCCCGTGTTCCTGAAGCTGGGATTCGCTGGTGTCGGCCGTCCCCGTCGGATCAAAGCTCTGCTCGAGGTTGCCTGCACTGCGGCACGGGAGATGGGGTGTCCTTCCGCTCGTGTCATCGCCGTGGCCTACGCGGACAATGAAAATGCGGGTTGCGCCGATCCGGGAACGGTCTGGGATGCCGCCGCCTCGGCGGGTGTGGCCGGGGTTCTGCTGGACACTTGGTCCAAGGGTGGCCGTCACCTGTTCGACTGGATCGAGCCCGAACCGGTGCGAGACCTGGTCAACCAAGCCCGTTGCGCCGGTCTTCTCACCGCGCTGGCCGGCGGGCTAGGTCCGGAGCAGTTACCTGCGGCTTGCCAGGTGGATCCTGACATAGTGGGCTTTCGCGGCGCTCTCTGTCAGGGAGGAAGGGACGGCAAGGTCAGTCGAGCCCGTGTCCGCCGGTTAAAGACGCTGCTGGAAGCTTCCAATCCCGTTCACCAGCCAAACTAACCCAGGTGGACCCGCGGCAGGTGGCGAAACGCCCGAAGCCGCTGCGAATCTCTGCCGCGTAAGTGGAGCTTAACCCTCTGAAAATCAACGATTAGGGCCCGCTTATAGGGGCATAACACTTGCTCGGCAGCCGGGCAACAAGCGACCGTGACTTTCAACGGTTCTCCCAGGCCCAGGCATGCATGTGACTTTCCCGTCGACACCGCTGCGGAGCAAGTTCGGCCGACGGCTCCTCACCTTGTTTGTGGGATGTGCTTTGGTGCCCATGGCGGTGCTGGCCGTGCTGTCCTATCGGCACGTCAAGCAGCAGCTCTACCGACAGAGCGAGGCTCGGCTCGAGCAGGCAAACCGGACCCTAGGCCAGGCGGTATTCGAGCGCTTGCTGCTGCTCGACGCCACCCTCAAGAGCATTCCCCCCAGGGCGGTTCTTCAGCTTGCCGCCGCCAAGCGGATTCCCCGGGTTGCCCCACCGGTACGGCGGCCCAGGCCCAAGCCCGGAAATCAGACCCAGGCCGGGTCGACGGATGGGCGGGTAGCCATGGGTGGGATCATCATCGACCGCACAGCCCGACTCCCCGCCAACCGGTCCCGGACCGACCTCATCGAAGCCAGCAAAGCCCTGATCGCGGGACTGGATCTCCTCGCCCGGCAGCGATTTGTAGCGGTGGAATTTGTGGGTGACGACAAGAAGAGCATAGAAGTGTTCGGCCACCTCTCACGCCGCCCCCGCCTGAGCGCCCGGGACACCTCCGATCTTCAGCTGGGTTTGCCGCTGGTGTCGGTGGTGCACTTCGGCGGCGGTCCACGAGTCTACCTGTTGAGAAGGCTGGAGCGAAAAGGTGAGGTGCGAGGAACCTTCGTGGGCGAGGTCAGCCCAGACTATCTCTGGGGCCCGGTAGACCAGAGCGTGCCCTCGCCGAACACCCGGGTGGCGGTGCTGGATGAGCTGGGACGAGTCTTGTTCAGCGCACCGAAGCGCGCTGGGGGGACCTCCCAGGCGCAAGCCAGCGAAACCTGGGTGGATACGAGCGTGGCCAGAACCAAAGAGAACTATCTGACCGCCACGTCAGCCATACCGCTTGATGCCGCGTTTGCCGGCCAGCCCTGGACCGTGCTGTTCAGCGAATCCAAGGACGAAGTGCTCGAGCCAATGGTGGAATTCACCAACACCTTCCTCATCGTGGTCGGGCTTTCCAGCCTGGTGGTGCTGCTGCTCAGCGCCAGCCAGATCCGGCGCAGCGTGTTGCCTCTGGAAGAGCTGCAGAAGGGCACCCGACGGATCGCGCAGCGGGATTTCACCAGCCGGGTGACCGTGAACAGCCGCGACGAGTTCGAGCAGCTCGCCAGTTCGTTCAATACCATGGCGACGCAACTCGGCCGCCAGTTCAACGCTCTGGCCACAGCCGCTGAAATCGACCGCGCGGTGCTGTCGGCCACCGACGCCACCGCCATCGTGGATACGGTGCTGGGCCGCATCCGGGACGTGTTTCCCTGCGGCATGGTGAGCGTTACCCTGGGCATCCCTGACGGCACCAAGACGGTGACCAGCGTGGTTCAGGACTATGAGCGCGGGGAACGGCACATCGAGCGGATCTCGCTCCGCCCATTTGATGTGCAGGGGCTGCTGACCGGCCCGGAGATTCTGGAGATTCGGAGCGGTGACGGGGTTCCCTCCTATCTCGCCCCGCTCACCAGTTTGGGTGCTACCTCATTTGTGGTGTTGCCGCTTTCCTATCAGAGGCAACTCTCCGGCATTATCGCGTTAGGTGAGCGATTCGATCTCACGCCCACGGATGAAGACCGCGACCAAATGCGCCGTCTGGCCGACCAGGCGGCTGTGGCTCTGGCCAATGCGCGTATGCTGGAGCAAGTGCGGGAGCTGGCCTACTACGACAGCCTGACCGGCCTGCCCAACCGGCTCTCATACAAAGAGCGGCTGTCCCATGCCCTGGAGCAGGCCAGCCGGAGCCAGCGCCTGGTGGCGGCATTCTTTATTGACCTCGATCACTTCAGCCGCATCAACGATACGTTGGGCCACGAAGTGGGCGACCAACTCCTCCGCCATGTGGCCTCGCGGCTTCGGGGCTGCTGCCGGGAGCGGGAGGACGAGGTTGGACCCGCGTCCATCTCTCTGACTCCTGAGGTGGCCCGACTGGGCGGCGACGAGTTTACCATCCTCATGCCTGGCCTGAACGACGCACAGGACGCCGGCAAGCTGGCCCGCCGGATACTCTCGAGCTTTGCCCAGCCGGTGCGCGTCGGGACCCACGAGATTTTCGTGAACGCCAGCATCGGGATCGCCATCTATCCCTATGATGGCGAGGACATCGAAACCCTGCTGATGCACGCTGACACCGCGATGTACAAGGCGAAGGAGCAGGGGGGCAGCAGCTACCAGACGTACTCCAAGTCAATGAGCACGACCGCGCTGCAGCGTATGACCCTGGAAAACGATCTGCGGCGGGCGCTGGAGCGGAATGAGTTTGAGGTTCACTATCAGCCGATTGTGGATGCGTACACCAATACCGTTGTTGCGGCCGAGGCCTTGTTGCGCTGGCGCCATCCGGAACTTGGCCTGCTGCTGCCCTCGGAGTTCATTCCGATCGCGGAGGAGAACGGGCTCATCGTTCCCATGGGCGAATGGATTCTGCAGAGCTCCTGCCTGCAGAACCGCGCCTGGCAGGACGCCGGCCTCCCCAGGATTCGGGTGAGCGTCAACCTGTCCAGCCGGCAGCTGAAGCGGACATTGGCCGAGACCGTCGGCCGGGCGTTGCAGATCAGCGGTCTGGAGGCGAGGTATTTGAGTCTGGAGCTCACCGAAAGCGTGCTGGTGAACCACCAGCGGGAAGGCACCGAGGCGCTGCATGCGCTCCGCGCGATGGGGCTTCACCTGGCGGTGGATGACTTCGGCACTGGCTACTCGTCCTTCAGCTACCTGAAGCATTTCCCCCTCGATACCCTGAAGATCGACCGGTCCTTTATTCGGGAGATCGCCATCCAACCGGATGACGCAGCTATCACCACCGCCATCATCGCCATGGGCCATGCGCTGGGACTTCGGGTCATTGCGGAGGGGGTAGAAACCGAGGCGCATCTCACGCTCCTGCAGAAGCAGGGCTGTGACGAGGTGCAAGGCTATCTCATCGGCCGCCCCGTGCCACCAGGCAAGTTCGTGGACCATCTCAGCCGCAAGCGCTCCGGCCCGGTTACTCCGGGGGTGCGGCGGCAGCGGTCTGTTCGCTGAGCCAGTCAGACAGCGCCTCTAGACGCTCCCAGCTCACAATCAAATGGGGCATTCCGGCCGGCAGCGCGGTTCGGAAGTAGCCGTCCACCGAGTGATCGCTCACAGCCGGCTTGATCAAGGCCAGTCGGCCAGCGCCCAGCGCTCCGGCCACAAAGGCTGCAATGCTGTCGCTGGTTACCTCCCAGCTATGAGGGAGCGCATCGGCGGAACGCATCCACCTGGCCGGAGCTATGATGGGGATCTTTCCCGCCGAAAGGACCTCCCTGATTTCGCCCGGCTCTTCCACGATCACTGCTCCGGAGATCCGATCGGCGAGCACATAGGCGTACTGATCCATCGCCAGGATCGCCATCCAGTGGGAGGCAGCGGGAGAGAGGCTGATTCTGCCCTCGAAGGCCCTGACGCCATCGGCGAAGGGGCCGCCCCCCGGGACTAGCAGCATTGGATGCAGCTGCGACAGCGCTTGAAGGGCTGAGCACACCCGCTCCACCGCGCCGGGCAGCCGCGCCAACCCTCCACCGACCTTGATCACCGAGAAGTCCACCAGACTGGCGTTCATCGCGAGTGCAACATCAGGCTCTCGCAGAGCAGGCTCGCGACGGCAAACGCCGGCGCGGTGATGGCGGCAGGGCCGATCTGGTGCGCCAGCGAAACCACGTTCAGGCCGGAGCACTCGGCAGCTTCACGCCCGATAAACTCTCCCAGTCCGGCCAGTACGGCGGTGCCTATGAGAGGATGCCGCTTCTTCAGCCTCTGCAATGCGCCGGCGATGAGATCACACTGCGCCCGGGCAAACGCGGTTGCCATGCTTGTGATCGCCTGCTCATCGAGCATCTCGCGGTCGGCGCAGACCGCCCGGGCGAGACGTTCACCCGCGTATTCCCGGGTGGCGGGTCTGCCGTCCGGCGTAGGCGAGGTGTAGTTCTTCGATG
>DATKJJ010000570.1:0-2334 GCA_035543695.1 Gemmatimonadales bacterium
TCCAGCGCTCCATCAAGGAGGCCCAGGAGACGCTGCTGCTCACGGCGGGGCTCGTGATCGTCATCATCTTCCTGTTTCTGCGCACCCTGCGCGCCACCGTCATTCCCGCCGTCGCGATCCCGGTGTCGATCGTCGCGACGTTCGCCTTTCTGGCCGCGCTCGGGTATTCCATCAACTCGCTGACCCTCGCCATCGGCATCGTGGTAGACGACGCGATCATCGTGCTGGAGAACGCCTACCGGCACCAGGAGGAGCTGCACGAATCACCCGAAGTGGCGGCGACCAACGGCACCCGGGAAATCGCCTTTGCGGTGATCGCGACCACGATCTCACTGGTGGCGGTCTTTACCCCGCTCGCCTTCCTGCAGGGAAACACCGGGCGGTTGTTCAACGAATTCGGCATCGCAGTGGCGGGATCGGTAATCATCTCGGGCTTCGTGGCCCTGACGCTCACCCCGATGCTGTGCGCCAAGATTCTTCGAGTGCCGGAGCGGCACGGCGTCCTGTACCAGGTCTTCGAAAACGGCTTTCGTAAGCTGGCCGAGGGTTACACCAGTTCCCTGGCGTGGGCCCTACGCCAGCGCCTGGTCGTAGTCCTGGGTGCGTTCGTCATAGCGGGGATGGCCTGGGTGCTCTTCAATAGCCTCAAGCGGGAGTTCATTCCGGCCGACGACCAGGGATGGTTCATGACCGCGACCATCGCCCCGGAGGGCTCGTCGCTGTCATTCACCGACGGATACCAGAAGCAGGTGGAGCAGATCATCTCCAAGGTGCCGGAGGTCGAGAGCTACTTCGGCGTGGTGAACTTCGGTGGCGGGGTGAACAACGGTCTGGTGTTCACCAAGCTCAAGGACTACAAAGACCGCAAGCGCACGGTTGCCCAGATCATCGGCGAGGTGCAGCCCCAGTTCTTCGGCGTTGCGGGCCTTTTCGCCTTCGCCTTCAACCCCCCCGCGATCGGCGGGTTCGGGAAGCCGGTGCAGTTCGTGGTGCAGAATCCCGACTTCGCCGTGCTGGGCGCAACCATGGACACATTCGTCACCCGGGCGCGGCAGATTCCCGGGCTGGTCAACATTGATACCGATCTCCGGGTCAACAAGCCGCAGCTCACTATCCATTTCGACCGCGACCGGGCCGAGGACCTCGGCGTACCGGTCGAGGCGATCGCGAGCACCCTGCAGACCATGCTGGGGGGACGGAAGGTCAGCACCTTCACCCGGGACAACAAGCTGTACGACGTGATGGTGCAGCTCGATCCGACCGAACGCTCTACCCCGTCGGATGTTTCTGGCCTCTATGTCCGGGGCCGGAATGATCAGCTGGTCCAGCTCTCCGCGGTGACGCGGGTGGACGAGGGCGTCGGGCCGAAACAGCTCAACCACTACAACCGGATCGCAAACTTCACGATGGATGCGAGCCTGGCGCCCGGCTTTACCCTGGGAGAAGCGATCGACTCACTGAACAACCTGGCCAGGGAAGTCCTGCCGCGCGGCAGCACTACCGCCCTCGCCGGCGAGTCGCGAGAGCTGGAAGAGAGCGGCGGATCGCTCTATTTCGCGTTCATGCTTGCGCTGTTGGTGGTGTTCATGGTGCTGGCCTCGCAGTTCGAGTCGCTCCTGCACCCCTTCACCGTGCTCCTGGCCGTGCCGCTCGCGGTGACGGGCGCACTCGTCGTCCTGAAGCTGGCGGGATCCACCATCAATCTTTACAGTCAGATCGGCATGATCCTGCTGATCGGACTGGTTACCAAGAACTCGATTCTGCTGGTGGAGTATGCCAACCAGCTCCAGGAGAAAGGACTCAACCCGGTGGAGGCAATGCTTGAAGCCGGCCGGATACGCCTCCGGCCGATCCTCATGACTTCGGTGGCTACCATCACGAGCGCCGTACCAATCGCTCTTGGACTCGGCGCCGGCTCGATCAGCCGCCGTCCGCTGGGCTACGCCATCGTCGGAGGCGTGTTCTTCTCCACTGCTCTCACGCTCTACCTCGTGCCCGTGGTTTACACCCTGCTCGATCGACTCCGCCACCGGAAGGAAACCAAGGTTCCGGCGGTGGCTCCGCTCGAGGAGGTGTCGTGATCCTGCCGCTGCTGCTCCTGCTTCAGGCCGCGCCGGTAGCCCAGGATTCGATCCCCCGCGTCACTCTGCGGGAGGCCCTGCAGCGCTCGGTCCAGCTGAATCCCGACTATGTACAGGCCCTGGGCTTCGTGAATGAAGCGGAATGGGCCCGGACCGCCGCCAGAATCGCCTTCGTCCTGCCGTCGGTATCGGTGAGTCTCGACATCACCAAGTACTCGCAGCCGTTCTTCAACCTGGGCACCGGCGGATTGCA
>DATKJJ010000571.1:0-3933 GCA_035543695.1 Gemmatimonadales bacterium
TCGGAAGACTCTATGCGATCAATCCCCCTGATGGCTGCAACAACTGTCATTCTCGCTGCTGCGTGGGCCTGCGGTGGGGACGGCGGCGGCACCGGTCCGGACAACGACCCGGTGGCGAATTTTACTGGCGGGCCCTGTACCGTGGCTGTGGCGTGCAGCTTTGCGGACCTCAGCACCGATCCGGACGGCGACAACACCATCACTACCCGGCACTGGGATTTCGGCGACGGCACCACCGTGGATAATCCGGGCCTGACCCCGAGCCATACCTATGCTACCGCCGGATCTCCAACGGTTACGCTGACGGTGACCGACAACGGCGGGAAGTCCAACACCAAGAGCATTCAAGTGACCGTCAGCGGGACCACGACCAACGCGCCGCCGGTGGCCAGCTTCGTGGTGCCGTCGACCTGCCAGGTCAACGCCGCCTGTTCCTTCACCGACGGCAGCACCGATTCCGATGGGACCATCGCTTCCTGGAGCTGGAACTTCGGCGACGGTACCGCCGCGGATGTGAACCAGAATCCGACCCACACCTTTGCCGCGGCCGGCCCCTATCAGGTGGCGCTTACCGTCACCGACAATGGCGGGGCGACCAACGCCATTACCCAGACTGTCACCGTCAACTCCGCGCCCCAGGCGGGCAATTGCGGCGTCAGCGGCGCCGACGTGACCTGCGAGCTCACGGTTACCCGGGCCTCGACGGTTACCCTGACCCTCACCAGCAGCAGCTGCCAGCTGGCGGGCAATAACGTCGTGATTCTGCAGCCCTACAGCCAGAACGCGTTCTTTAACTCCTGCGCGCTGGGATCGGGCACCACGTATACGCTCAAGGATGCTGCCGGCGGCGCGCTGGTCGTGCAGCCCGGTAACCTCCGGATCCGGCTGCACCAGGGAACCGCCAGCGTTGGAAGCCCGACCCCCGGAGCACCAGCCGGGAAGATGGATGGCGGCTACCCCAATTGGACCATCAACTTTGATGACGGCGGCACCCCCGGTATCCCGGGCGAGCCGGACTTCAACGACGTGGTACTGTCGGTTACGGCAACACCGCAGTAGTCGGACGAGCAGGACCCCGCCGGAGGCTTGCCTCCGGCGGGTTGGAAGGAACTTCTAGGGCCTCACCACTAGACCATACCACAGCTGTTGCAGTGCCCGCCGGGGCAGTCTCCCCCGGCGGGTAAGACGGAAGTCTGCGGCCGATTCCGCAGATGAAGGGCCACCACTTTACCCCCTGAGGAGCACCATGAGAGCGATGATTTGGCTCGCAGTAGCCACGTTAGGTGCGGGCCTGGTCACGGCCTGCAAGGATGCGCCTACCAAGGAAAACCAGGAGAACCAGGCGCCGGCGGCAAACTTCTTCTCCAACTGCTCGGCCTTGCGGTGTGATTTCCAAGATGCCAGCTCGGATGCCGATGGTAACATCGTCTCCTGGAACTGGAGCTTTGGCACTGCCGGCTCGGCTGAGAAGAATCCGTTCTATGTCTACTCCACTGCGGGCTCGTACCCGGTGGCCCTCACGGTTACCGATGATCAGGGCGTGACCAGCACGGTGACCAAGAATGTGAACCCCAAGGCCCCCATCGTCACCTCTCTGTCCTGCGTGGACGGCTCCGCGCCCGGCGGCTTCGTGGCCTGTACTCTGAAGCTGGAGCAGGAAGCCGGCTTCAAGGTGGTCCTGAACAGCTCGAGCTGTGAGGCCCATGGCAACATCTTCCGCACCACCGCTCCGGTGGGTGGCACGCTGACCGACGATGGCTGTTATGAGTCGGCCGGCAAGCAGATCATCTTCTCCGGTCCGTTTGCGGCGGGGACCGAGATCGGGGCCGAGGTGGTGGCGCCGTTGCTGGCCAACGCGCCCCGGCTGCAGGTCTCCGGAGAGTACCCGGAGTGGACCCTGACCTATGAGGATGGCGGCGACAGCGATTTCAACGATCTTCATATGACGCTGACGGCGCTTCCGACCGGTAACTAGTTCGCAGCACTATCGACCGAACAGCCACGGCGGGCCAGGAGATTGGCCGGCCGCGGCTGTTCTTCTTTGCTCAAGCGTGTACTGGAGGTTCTGTGCGTTGCGTCGCGCTCCTCGCCTGCCTACTGCTCGCGGGCTGTTCCCCTCGCCGGGTAGACCAGCCTACGGCCTCGGAGGAGCTGATCCCGGCCGAATGGACGGTAGAGGAGGACACCACTGCCGGCGGAGATGTGCTCACCAGCTCGGTCCAGCTGCCGGCCGCCAGGGAGATCACGGGTTTACCGACCGATGAACCTTCCCGTCTGGTGCTCCGCTGCATCGATCATCGGATGCAAGCCTTCATCGATACCGGGCTCGTTGACAGTCTGACCCCAGCAGACAGCACCGGCTTTCGCGCCGACACCGATCCCCGAATGATTCCGATCGAGCTGGATTCAGCTCCGGCGTGCGAGTAAGGGGCGGTGTAGCTTACTCTGCTCAACTTCAACGGGAGCGATGTCGGTGCGCATTGGGGTCATGCTGCGCCACTACGATCAGCACGGCGGGGGGGTCAAGGTCTACACGCAACGGTTGCTGCGTGCCCTCCTGGACCTCGGGACCGGCCATGAGTTCGTCTTTCTCTATCGCAATCCCGGGCTGATCGGCACCTATCGCGGGGAGCCTGGGGTCGAAGAGGTAGCCCTCTCCGCCCGATCAGTCCTCACCTGGGATCAGATCGCAGTACCGCAGGCGGTCCGGCGGCACGGGATCGAGCTGCTGTATAACCCCAAATACTCCATTCCCCTCGTTGCCCGATGCCCCGCCGTGTGGGTCTGCCACGGGCTCGACTGGTACGTGATGCCCTGGGCCTCCCGGCGAATCGACCGGCTTAGCCACCAGTTCCTGGTGCCCCGCTACGCGGCCAGGGCCGCGGCGATTATCGCGGTCTCCGAGATCACCCGGCAGCATGTCATGGAGTTCCTTCCGGTGGGACCGGACCGGGTCTTCACGGTGTACTCCGGCGTGGACGACGTTTTCCGGCAGTCCCCGGATCAGGCGCGCCTCCAGCTCATTCGGAAGAAGTACTCGCTTCCCCAGCGATTCCTGCTCTACGCGGGTGCCATCTATCCGCCCAAGAACTTTACCCGGCTGATCCGGGCCTACGCCCAAATTGGGCCCGAGCGAGGGATCCCTCTCGTGGTGGCTGGAGGAGAAAACCGCTTCCTCTCAGACCTGGAGCTGAAGGAGCCTGAGGCACTGGGGATTGCCGAGTGGGTTCGTTGGCCAGGTTGGGTAGAGCAGGAAGACCTCGCCGGGTTCTACTCGCTGGCGGATGCGCTCCTGCTGCCGTCGCTGTTCGAGTCCTGCGGGTTGCCCGTACTGGAGGCCATGGCGGCAGGATGCCCGGTGGTTACCAGCAACTGTTACGGAACCAAGGAGCTCGCCGAGGGAGCGGCCATGCTGATCGATCCGGAGTCGACCGAGAGCATCGCAACAGCGATACGGGTGGTGCTGGACGATCCGGCCAGACGGCAGGAACTGATTGCTGCAGGACGGCAACGAAGCCAGGCTTTTCAGTGGTCGCGCTGCGCCCAGGAAACCCTCAACGTCCTCGAGCGTATCCAAGGGGAGGGCAAGTCCACCCGCGCCAGGAAGAGGCCCGAGCGCGCCTCCGCGGCCACCCCGTAGGTCTTCGCTCAATGACCTCTTCTGTCGCCACAGCTGCTTCGGTCCCGTCCGGCACTCTCGACCTGGTGGTCAACGCCCGCCATCTCGCGGGGCCGCACACCGGGATCGAGGTGTACATGGAGCAGCTGCTGGAGGCCTTGTCGCTGACCGGTCAGGTCTCCATTACGGCGCTGTCATGGGCGCCGCTCGATCTCGGATTTGCCCGACTTCGCGAAGTGGTGCCGATCAGGCGTCCGGAGCTGAGCGGAATCCGGGCCACCCTGTGGAAGCTGTGGTTCGATCAGTGGTACTCG
>DATKJJ010000572.1:0-6646 GCA_035543695.1 Gemmatimonadales bacterium
CGAGGTCGTGCCGTCGGTAGATGAAGACGTCCGGCGCCTGATTGCCGACATGTTCGAGACCATGGATGCCGCCAAGGGCATTGGGCTGGCAGCCAACCAGGTCGGGGTCGCCCGCAGAGTAGCGGTCGTGGACGTGGACGACGACCGTTTCGTCATGGTCAATCCCCGCATCGTGGAGACGGAGGGACGGGCATCGGCCGAGGAAGGCTGCCTGTCGATTCCGGACATCTATGGCGATGTCACCCGCCCGGACCGGGTGGTGGTTGAGGCGCTGGATGCCGAAGGACGGCCCTACCGGAAGGAAGCCATCGGGCTGAAGGCCCGGGCCATTCAGCATGAGATCGACCACCTAGATGGGATCCTCTTTCTCGACCACCTGAGCCTGGTTCGGCGGCAGATGCTGCTCGCCAAGTGGCGACGCGAGCACAAGGACGACGCGGGATTTACCAAGGAGGTCAGCGGAGCATCTGCTCGGTCGGACTGATGCGGATCGTCTTTTTTGGGACGCCGGAGTTTGCCCTGCCATCGCTGCAGGCACTGCTCCAGAGCCGCTTCGACGTTGCCGGCGTCGTGACCCAACCCGACAAGCCTCAGGGACGCTCCCGCTCCCAGCTCGTCCCCCCTCCCGTGAAAGTCGTCGCCCAATCCGAAGGCGTTCCCACGCTACAGCCGGTTCGGCCGATCGGTGACGTGTTTACCGCCAGTCTGCGCCGGCTGGAACCTGAGCTCGGTATCGTGGTCGCGTATGGTCACATTTTGCGGCCCGAGATCCTGACCATACCGTCGCGAGGGATGATCAATGTGCATGCCTCTCTGCTTCCCCGGTATCGGGGAGCAGCTCCGGTGCAACACGCCATCCTGAAGGGAGAGACCGAGACCGGAGTCAGTATCATGCAGATGGAGGCCGGCCTGGACAGTGGTCCCGTGCTCCACCGTGTCGGCACTCCGATTGAGCCGGATGAGACCGCCGGCTCGCTGTCCGCCCGTCTGGCGGAGCTCGGTGCCACAGCCCTGATCGAAGCCTTGTCGCTGATGTCCGCGGGGCTTGCCCGGCCTCAAGCGCAGGATCCCACCCGTGCCACGTTCGCTCCGAAAATCGACCGGGACATGGCTCGGCTGTCGTGGACGCTGGATGCCACCACACTGGGTCGCCAGGTCCGGGCTTTCGACCCGGCACCAGGCGCGTGGACCTCCCTGAACGGGGATCCACTCAAGTTGTTTGGCGCCCGGGAGGTGCCTGGGACCGGGGAGCCTGGAACCGTTCTCTCGGCGGGAGAACGTCTGGTTGTGGCGGGCGGACGAGGAGCCATTGCGATACAGGAGGTTCAGCCTGCTGGGCGCGGCCGGCTTCGGGTAGACGCGTGGGTCCGAGGCCGCGGAGTGTCTCCGGGCCAGCGTCTCGTATGAGACCACTGCCTCGGGTGCATGCCTACACCAATGCCGAGTTACTCTCCCATCCGGATTTAGGCATCCGGGCGGCGGCGATCGCTGCCGGCGGATCGGCGGTTGCCTTGCACGCCCGGGCCCGGGGTGAGAGCGCCGCCTTTCTCACGGCCGCCGCGCGCCGGCTGCAGGCGCTATCTCGCCCACCTGAAGCGGCCGTACTGATAGGCGGACGACCCGACATCGCCGCCGGCCTGGGCGCCCAAGGCGTGCAGCTGGGGCACGATGATCTCAGCCCGGCCGACGCTCGCCGCGTGCTGGCTCACGGCTGGATCGGTCGATCGGTTCACAGCAGGGAGGAAGCTGCCATCGCAGTTCAGGAAGGCACAGATTTTCTTGTGGTTGGCAGCATCTATCCCACCGCTTCCCATCCCGGGCAAGCGGCGGCGGGGCTGGAATTGCTGCGCCAGGTCATCGATCTAGGAGTGCCGGTCATCGCGATTGGAGGAATTACGCCCGAGCGGGCCTGGGAGGCGCATTCGGCCGGTGCCTATGGCGTCGCTGCCATCGCTGCCCTCTGGCACGCTTCAGATCCGGCAGCAGCGACACTCGCCCTACTGGAGCCCTGGGCCAATCAGCGATGAGCGAAATCGAGATCATTCTCAACGGTGAACGGCGCCGGGTGCCAGAGCCCTCCAGCCTGGCCGATCTGCTGCAGTACCTCGACTTGGACCCTCGGACCGTTGTGGTCGAGCTCAACCGATCCATCGTTCGTCGAGCAAACCTGAGCACCACCCCGCTCGGCTCGGGAGACAGTGTGGAACTGGTGCACTTCGTCGGCGGAGGGTGAGCAGTTGTCCGGTTATCTTTCGGGTATCGCTGCGAAACCAAGGATGCCTCAGATGACCAGCACGATCTCCACCCCGGCGGGAACCGACCTCCCACTCACCATAGGCGGACACGCGTTCCGTTCTCGTTTGATGGTGGGCACCGGCAAGTACCGGGACAACCGGGTAATGGCCCGGGCCATCGAAGCGTCCGGCGCCGAGATCGTCACGGTAGCGGTCCGCCGGGTAGACCTCGACCGGACCAAAGAAGAAGGGATGCTGTACCACCTCTCCGGCGAGGAATACTTCCTCCTGGCCAACACTGCCGGCTGCTACTCGGCCGACGAGGCGGTGCGTTACGCCCGGCTGGCCCGGGAGGCCGGATTCAACGAGTTCATCAAGCTCGAGGTCATTGGTGATCGGGAGACCCTGCTCCCCGATACCGAGGGGCTGCTCAGCGCGGCTCGCACACTAGCCAAAGAGGGCTTTGCGGTACTGGCCTACACCAATGACGACCTGATCACCGCCCTTCGGCTGGAAGATGCCGGCTGCGCCGCGGTGATGCCGCTTGCCTCTCCCATCGGGAGTGGTCTCGGTCTCCTGAATCCTTACGGCATCAGGACTATCAAGCGGCGGCTTTCGGTGCCGGTGATCGTCGACGCCGGGGTGGGTACGGCCTCCGATGCATGCCTGACCATGGAGCAGGGGGTGGACGGCATTCTGATGAACACAGCCCTGGCCGAGGCGGACGACCCCGTCTCCATGGCCACCGCAATGCGATATGCCGTCGAAGCCGGTCGCCTCGCATTTCTCGCCGGGCGAATGCTTCGCCGCGACGTCGCGATGCCCTCGAGTCCCACTCGGGGAATGCTGGAGTAGCTCAGCTGCCCTCCCGAGTGAGTGCAATGGGCGAGTCGGCCGGGATCCGGCCGCGACGGGCAGCACTGGAGATTCTGGAGCAGGTCCGTGACGGCCTCCCCTTCGAAGCCGCCTTGAGTGTCGGGATAGATCAGCTGACCGAGCCGGATCGCCGTCTGGCCCATGAGCTCGCCGCCGGGGTGCTCCGTCAACGCAGCTCGCTCGATGCCCAGCTCGCCCGGTTGGTGAACCGGAACTGGACCCATGTCGAGGCCCAGCTGCAGGACATCCTTCGACTGGGAGCCTATCAGATCACGACGCTCGAGCGCGTCCCGGCCCATGCCGCGGTGGACACGAGTGTCGAGTTGGCCAAACAGAGTGGCGGAGCCCGAGCTGCCGGGTTCGTCAACGCGGTGCTGCGGCGGCTCAGCCAGGCAGGACCAGACGTCCTCCCGGTTCCCCAGGACCCCGCCGAGCGGCTGGCAAGCGAATATTCCCACCCTTTGTGGCTGGTCCGAAAATGGATCAAGGCCTTCGGCCAGGAACCAGCCGCAGCCCTGCTGCAATGGAACAATTTTCGTCCGCGGCTCGTCGCCCAGCCTGCCCGCCAATCCCTGATCGATCTGGCAGCCGCCTGGAACAGGGCGGGCCTGGAATTCGAGCCCGCTGCGTATGATGCAGGGCTCATCGTAGACCGGAGCCGGCCGGCCGAGCTGCCGGGATATCGTGAGGGCAACTTCGTCATCCAGGATCCGGCTCAGGCGTTGCTGGTGCAATTCGTGGATCCGCCGCCCGACGCTACCATCTACGATGCTTGCGCTGCTCCGGGAGGAAAGAGCATCGCCTTAGGCCGGCGGGCTGCCCGAGTGGTCTCCGGCGACATCAGTCCTCTCCGGGTCCGCCGGCTCAGGGACAACGTCCGGCGAGCCGGCACCGGCCGGGAGCACGTCATAGTAGCCGACGCCCGGCAACCGCCGGTGCGGCCCATGGACATCGTTCTGCTCGACGCGCCTTGCTCGGGTACCGGCACCATCGCTCGCCACCCCGACGCCAGGTGGCGGATAACGCCGAAGGCGCTGAGGCACATCGTGGATCTCCAGGCCGAGCTCCTCGACAGCGCCGCTGCCATAGTGAATCCGGGCGGCTTGCTGGTGTACTCGACCTGCTCTGTCGAGCGGGAGGAGAATGTCGCCCAGGTCCAGCAATTTCTGACCGAGCATCGGGATTTTCACCGCGAACCCGCCCGGGATTTTCCGTCTGAGCTGTGCTCGCCCGAGGGAGATCTGTTGATTCTGCCGCAGCTCCACGGCATGGACGGGGCGTACGGGGCCCGACTTCGGCGAACAGGATGAGAGCCCGCCGACACGTCACCTCAGGGGGGCCGCTGTTCAAGTCTGCGGCCTGGCGCGGCTTTCTCCGCGACATGGGGCTGATTCTGGCTACCTTCATCATTGGCTACGGCATTTCTGTCTTCTGGCTGACGCCCGGGTCCATGTTCAGCAAGAATCACTCACTACCGCGGGTGCTGGAGATGCCAGAATCCAAAGCCCGACAGAAGCTGAGCGACCTCGGCTTTCGACCCCGCATCGAAGGCGAGCGCCCCAGCGATGCCTTCCCCTCGGGTACTGTGATCTGGCAGGACCCTCCTCCCGGCACGGTGCTGAAGCCCAACACGGTAATCCAGCTGGTGGTGAGCACCGGTCCCACGCTGGTGGCCGTTCCCGATGTGATTGGACTCAACGTGCCCCAGGCCAGCAAAATCCTGACGACCGCTGGCGTGCGAGTGGGAGCCGTGGACTCGACGGCCGGTGGACGCGAGGCGGGAGTGGTTCTCGCCACCCGGCCAGCGGCAGGAGTCGGGCGGCCGCGGGGCAGCGCGGTCGCTCTGGTAGTCAGTCGCGGCGACGAGGCTGATTCACCATGAGCGTCGTCATTGCACCGAGCATCTTGAGCGCCGACCTGGGACGCCTTCGAGAGGAAGTGGAACAGGTCGTCGCTGGTGGCGCTGAGTGGCTGCACATCGACGTCATGGACGGACACTTCGTTCCCAACCTGACCTTCGGCGCACCAATCATTCGTGCCCTACGGAAAATCACCGACCTCCCGCTCGATGTGCATTTGATGGTGGAGCGGCCGGAACATTATCTGGCGGAATTCGCCCAAGCCGGAGCCACCACGTTCACCATCCATCCCGAGGCGACGGTCCACGTGCAGCGGCATCTCGCCGCCGCCCGGGAACGCGGAATGATGGCTGGGTTGGCGCTCAATCCCTCGACGCCGGTGAGCATCGTGGATGAGCTGCAGGATGACATCGATCTGGTTCTGGTTATGTCGGTAAACCCTGGGTACGGGGGCCAGAGCTACCTGCCCCACTCCACTGAAAAAATCCGGCGGGTGCGCGGTCTGCTGGATCAGCGCGGCAGCAGGGCCTCGCTGGAAGTCGACGGCGGCATCACCGTCGAGACAATCGGAGAGGCATGGAGCGCCGGCGCTGATACCTTCGTGGCGGGCACCGCGGTGTTTGGAACCCCCGATCCCGCTCAGGCGGTCCGCGAGCTGAAGCGGCAATGTACGGTTCGGGTTTAGCTCCATGACCCGTCCCTGGTTACTGGTTGGCTTGATCGTGAGTAGCCTGGCCATCGGCGCTACCATCCTGACCCGTTACGGGCCGGACGTGGAGCAGGTCGCGGTCGGCACCAGAGCGCCGGACTTCCGCGCCGTGGATCTCGCCACCGGTGATTCGGTCAGTCTGCGAGGCCGTTACCGGGGAGAGGTAACGCTGGTCAACGTGTGGGCCACCTGGTGTGAGCCCTGCCGGATCGAAATGCCCGCCATGGAGCGGCTGTATAGCTCCCTCGCTCCGCATGGATTCAAAATCGCCGCCGTGAGCATCGACGAGGGACCGCCCGAGGACGTCCGGACCTTTGGCCAGGACCTCGGTCTCACCTTCGACCTGCTCCAGGATCGGAGCACCAAGGTGCAGCAGATCTATCAGACAACGGGGGTTCCGGAGAGCTTCCTGCTCAATCGTGAGGGCGTAATCGTGAAACGGGTGATCGGGGCCCACGATTGGAACTCGCCGGTGAATCGGGCGCTGATCACGCGACTGCTCGACGAGACTGGACAGTAGAATGGCCCGGCTGGTGCTCGGTATCGAGACCTCCTGCGACGAGACCTCCGCTTCGGTGGTCCGCTGGGAGAATGGTGCGCCCTCGCTGGCCTCGCTGATCATCCTCTCTCAAGATGTCCATCGCATTTTCGGTGGGGTCGTTCCCGAGCTGGCCAGCCGCGCCCACGTCCAGGCCATCGGCTCCGTGGTCGGGCAGGCCCTGAGAGAAGCCGATTGTCGGTTTGACGATCTGGACGGCGTGGCGGTCACCGCCGGTCCCGGCTTGGTGGGCGCCCTGCTGGTCGGCGTGATGTACGGCAAGACGCTCGCGTTCAGTCTCGATCGCCCGCTGATCGGGGTCAACCATCTGGAGGGACACCTCTTCGCGCCCACCCTGGAAGATCCTGAGTTCGAGCCTCCATTCGTCGGACTGCTGGTGAGTGGCGGCCATACCATGCTGCTCGACGTT
>DATKJJ010000573.1:0-4519 GCA_035543695.1 Gemmatimonadales bacterium
CACTGACGCCGGGAGCCAGGAGCGCTCGGATGCCGCTCTTCAGTGAATCCGAGGGTTCCACTGTGCGGATCAGCAGCTGGGCAGTGGCCGAGGGGGGAATCACGTTGGGTGCGACTCCTCCCCCGATCAGACCCAAATTGAGGGTGGACTCTCCCAGCAGCGGGTCAGTGGGGAGGGGCATGCGGCGGATACGTTCGATGGTATCCAGCAGTGCGGCGATGGCGCTGACTCCCTCGGCCGGATAGGCCGAATGCGCGGCCCGGCCCTGGGCCGCCAGGTCTACCCGGAGCGAGCCCTTCTGTCCGATCGAGAGGCGATTCTCGGTGGGCTCGCCGTTGATCAAGAAACGTCCTCGCGGACTCAGCTCGCCGGCTGCCCGCGCCCCATCCGACCCATTCTCTTCACCCACCAGGAAGAGCAGCCCGATCCGCTGCTCGCCCCGGTCTGCCAGCCGCTCGGCGGCCGCGATCATTGCCGCCGCCAGCCCCTTGGCGTCGCAGCTTCCCCGGCCATGAATGATGTCGGCGTCTTCAGACAATGGAACGTACGGTGGGACCGTGTCGAGGTGGGTAGAGAAGACCACGGTAGGTGACGCCCGGTACGCGTAGAGATTCTCCCGGCCGGCGCTCACCGGTTGGCGCACCGTGTGATAGCCCGCTCGGCGCAGGAGGTTGTCCAGAAAATCTGTGGCCGGACCTTCGGAGCCGGTGGGCGTCTCCAGAGCCACGAGTGCCCGAGTCAGTTCCAATGCATCCATGAACGAGACGCCCCGCCAGCGACCGACGTGGCGGGGCTCCTGATCGAGAGAAAACAGAGCGCTGCGCTAGGCAGACCGATTCTGGGTGACGAGCCGCTGTAAGCTAGAAAAGCGGGTGGGCTGCTGCAAGACGCTCCCCGGCTATTCACGGCTCATTCACGCTCCCTTCGTAAACTCCTTTATGTCACTTCACCGCAACGACAAGGCTTTGACTGGAGGTTACAATGCGCGCCATCATCCTATCACGTTTGATCACAGCCCTGGGGGCCGTAGGAGCCATCGCGGCCTGTGAGGACTCCCTTTCACCTTCGCCTCCGCCCGGCCCCCCCGCCGGCATCACCGTAGTTCCCAGCACGGCAACCATCCATGCCGGCCAGGTGGTGACGCTTCAGGCCAGAATCAAAGACGAGTTCGGCGATCTGCTGGATGGTTCAGTCAGCTGGAAGAGCAGCAACGACGCGATCGCGACCGTCGGTTCCAACGGAGACGTGGTCGGGAGGATGGAAGGAAGCACCACCATCACGGCGAGCGCTCTGGGAAAGGCTCAGTCTTCCATCATCCATGTCCTTGCCCGAGAGTCAAAGGACGGGGGCAAGAATGGTGGAAAGAACGTCAAGCCGCTCCTGCTGCGTCAAAACTGGCTCAGGTGAAGCTGTTGCCGGCCGGCTAGGCGGGACGAACCGCCTGGTCTGCTGCCCGGGCAGCCCGCTGGCCTTCCGCCACGTCAAGCGGCCGGAGCAGCAGCGCCCCAAGAGCAAAGAACAGGATCACCGAGAGAATGGCATTGCGGCTCGAGCCGGTGGCGGCAATGGTGCCGGCAAAGATCAGCGGTCCGAAGATCCCGGCGAACTTTTCGAAGACGCTGAAAAATCCGAAGAACTCCCCGGACTTGTGCTGCGGTATCATGTTGGCAAACAGCGAGCGGCTCAGGGCCTGAGTCCCACCCTGAACCGTCCCCACCAATGCGGCCAGGATGTAGAAGTGGGTGGCCGTCTTCATGAAGTATCCCAGCACACTGATGGCCGTATAGGTAAGCAGCCCGAGGAACAATGCCTGCTTGGCGCCTATCCGGCTGGCGAGCATGCCGAACAGGAAGGAACAGGGGATCCCCACAAACTGAACCAGCAGGATGGCCCCGATCAGCGCGCTCTGGCCGATGCCCAGCTCGGTGCCGTACGCCGTTGCCATCTTGATGATGGTTTGGATCCCGTCGTTGTAGATCAGGAAAGCCAACAGCATGAGAAAGGCCTGGCGATAGCTGCGAAGCTCGCGAAAGGTTTCGCCCAGGCGAACGAACGCCATCCTGATCGGATTCTCTCCCCGATGCTCGTCCGGCTCGAGCGACGCCGGCGGCTCGGGAACCCGGCGAAAGAGCGGCAGGGAAAAGATGAGCCACCAGACCGCCACGGAGAGGAAGGCCAGTCGGACCGGCAATGTCGCCTGTGACGGGCTGAGTCCCGCCCCCGAGGGCAAACCAAACCAGTCCGGCCGTTGGATCCACGCCAGATTGAGCGCGAGAAGGACCCCGCCCCCCACGTAGCCGAGGGCGTAGCCGGCGGTGGACACCCGATCGATCTCGCCCGGCCGCGCGACATGAGGTAACAGCGCTTCATAGAAGACGAAGCTTCCCGCAACGCCAATCAGCGAGATGACGAACAGGATCGAAGCGAGGTTGAGGTCTCCCCGGCCGATGAAGAACATCCCCAGCACGGCCACCACCCCGATCCACATGAACAGGGCCAGCAGGCGCTTCTTGGTTCCGCGGTAGTCCGACATCGCGCCAAGGATGGGGGACAGCACGGCGATGATCACCAACGCGAGCGTGTTCACCGTAGCCAACCGCTGGGTGGCGCCGCTTTCGGCGAGTCCGGCGCCGGCGACCTTGACGAAATAGATGGGGAACACCGCCACCATGATGGTGGTCTGCATGGATGAAGCGGCCCAGTCGTACATGGCCCAGGCCCGGAGCTCCGGGCGGTGCAGTCCCAGGCGGGAGAGCAGGGATCCCATCGGCATGGCCGGGAAAGTAGGCGCCGCAGGTAAACCCGGTAAGGCCGAGCAACCTTTTGCCCGTCGGGGCAATCAAAGTGCACCATGAACTTCGTCTTCCATAACGCGGCCTTAGTCTGCGCCTTTGCCGGTTTCCTGGGCCCCACCTGGATCAGCCCACAGGAGCCTCCTCTGCGGCACCCGCTCACGCCCGCTCAGGTGGCGGCCTGGCGGGAGGATCTGGCCTACATGGCGCGGGAGATGGCGCACCGCCACCGAAATCTCTATCACACCGTATCACAAGAGCGGTTCGACAGCGCAGTTGCGGCCCTCAATCGCCGAATTCCTCGGCTGGAACGCCATCAGGTGATCGTCGAGCTGGCCCGCATAGTGGCCCTGGTCGGCGACGGTCACACCAACATCGCGCCCACCAGAGATTCCGCGATCGGATTCCGAACCCTGCCGGTCAAGCTCTACCTCTTCCGCGACGGGCTGTTCATCCGGGCGGCTGACCGTCAGCACAGGGACCTGGCCGGGGCCAAAGTCATTCGAATCGGCCAGGCCACGCCGGAGGAGGCCTACCGGCGGGTTCGCGGTCTGATCGGGCAGGACAATGAGATGGATGCCCGGTTCTTCGCTCCGTTTCTCTTGGCCATGCCGGAGGTGCTGCATGCCCTCCATCTCAGTACCGAGCGGGACAGCGCCGAATTCGTCGTGGAACGCAGTGGCCGGCAATGGAAGGTGCGTCTGGGACCGCTCGGCCCGGTCAGGCTGATGCCATCCGATACCGACATCAGCTGGTGGCCCGACAGCGGCTGGGTGGACATGCGTTCGTCGCCAGAACCAGCGCCGCTCTGGCTCCGGCGCAATCCTCATGACGAGTACTGGTTCGAATATTTCCCCGACCGCCACCTGGTCTACCTTCAGTTCAACAAGGTGGGCGACAAAGAGGGTGAAAGCCTCGAGGAATTCTCTCGCCGGTTGCTGGCGCTGCTGGACACGGCCGATGTGCGCCGGGTGGCTCTCGATCTGCGGCTCAACCGCGGTGGAAACGGCAGCCTCAATCGCCCGCTGGTGCTCAGTCTGATCAAGGCGCGGAAGCTCGGCCACGCAGGATCGCTCTTCGTGCTGATCGGGCGCAGTACCTTCTCGGCGGCCCAGTTCCTGGTCAACGAGCTGGAGCACTATACCGACGCCTTGTTCGTGGGCGAGCCATCGGGTGGGAAGGCGAACTCCTATGGCGATTCTCGGAAGATCACCCTCCCCCACAGCGGCATCACCGTCCGGGTCTCCACTTTGTGGTGGCAGGTGGACGAGCGGGACAAGCGTCAGTGGAAGAGTCCGGACATCGCGGCGGAGCTCACCTCGTCGGACTACCGCAACAATCTGGATCCGGCACTCCACGCAGTGCTGGACTACCGCCCCGAGCCATCCGTCTCCGATCGGATGGCCGCCGCACTGGATTCCGCCGATCTGTCGGAAGCGCTACGGCGGTACCACTCCTATCGAGCCGACCCCAAGCACCGGTACGCGGATACCGAGGAGGAGCTCAACTCCCTCGCGTATCGCCTGCTACACGAGAAGCGCATGGACCAGGCGATCGCGATTTTCGAGCTCAATGCGACCGAGCATCCGACGTCGTCCAATGTGTGGGATTCTCTGGGTGAAGCTTGCCTCCTGGCGGGACGTCGGGAAGCAGCCATTCAGCACTATCGGAAGTCGCTCGAGCTCGATCCGTCCAATGAGAACGCCCGGTCGGTGTTGGCGCAGCTC
>DATKJJ010000574.1:0-6689 GCA_035543695.1 Gemmatimonadales bacterium
ACCGGACGCGGTGAAGTTCACCGGCAGGCCGGAGCTGGCCGACGCACTCACTGAGAACGCAGGGTCACTGAAGACCTTGTCGCCCAGCGGGTCGAAGGTGATGGTCTGGGGCACGGCAACCACCACACCCGAGCCCGCAGCCCAACGCACCGCGTTCAGGTAGAGGTGCTGCACATTGGGATCCTGCAGCGTCAACAGGTCGTGCAGTTGACCCTGATCATCCCATGGATAGTTCGGCGCAAAGCTGAAGCCGACCACCCGGCCCGATCCGAAGTCGCGGACCAGGACCGCCGCGCCGCCGGTTGAGACCTGCATCAGCGGCGTGGCAAAATCCTTGGCCGGACCGGCATCGTGGCCGTCAGCCGGAATCGAGAACGAAGCGGGCAGCCCGGCCAGCACGGGGTGTCCCACGCCTGCGGGCAACCGTTCATACGTCACAGTGCAACCGCTGCAGTTCTGCTCCGGCCCGCTCGGGTCGAAGCCTGCGCTCTGCAGGGTCAGCTCGTCGAGACTGGGCTGGGGCTCATACCCGTTCCACTGCGAGCCCACGAACCCACCACCGCTCTGGACGAAAGCGGCAAGGGCGCCCTGAGCGTCCGACGAAAGCGGGAAGTCGTACGTGGCACCGTTCAGGTGGATCACCACGTCGAACCCGTTGAGGCTCGGATTGGTGCCGTCCCAGGTGTATTCCGGGGCAGGGCGAACTGTGACCTGAACGCCGGAATCCGCCAGGCTCGCGGCCAGGGCACTGGTCGCGACCACGTCGGTGTCGGCAAGGATGAGTACGCTCGGTCCCTCACCTGCGACCTGACCGACACCAAAGCTCGGGCTCGCCTTCAGCGAGACGAGAGCCTTGGCCGGCCGGGAGCTGGCCACCGCCAGCGAGGAGGGGGCAAGCTTGGCCCTGGGGTGAGGACCGTGGGTCGCCACCAGAGGCTGAGTCTTTATGGAAGCCGTGGGTTCGGTTGGCTGGTCAGTATTACACGCCAGCTGTCCCGCCAGAATGATTGCGGTAAATGGCAGGAGGAGCCGAGCCCGTCGGCGGTGCGGGTGCAACGTGAAGAACAATGGGCCGGTCATATTTCCTCCAATGCCGCGAAGGTGGAACTACGGTTAAGAAGTCCTCATCGTTGAGCGTGAACTAGATCAGACTCCGTGGACCTGTACGAACGTGTTGTGTGATCTGACTACCCCTGGTCCTGTACTAACCTGTTGTCTGTCCCACTCACTTGGTGCCTCACCGACCTTTCTTCTCCTTCCTGGCCGGTACTACAGACTTCGACTTGGGTGCCGCTACCGGAGGCTCGAGCACGAACGTGGCGCGCGCTTCGGTTCCCTTTACTGCCGCCACCAGCGTGCGTCTGCCCTCTTTGCTCGCCGGTGTCCACCGGGTGTGAGCTCGCCCGTGAGCATCAGTCATCACTCGAGCCGGGCTGACGCTGCCGAACTTCGTGGTGAACACCACCGGTTGATCGGCGACCGGGTTGCCATACGCGTCAGTCAGATCCGCATCGAGTGACTGCACCGCCCTGGTTGCCGTCCCCGGCTTGGGAGTCACGAAGGCCAGGTTAGCGGGAGCCGCTGCCCGGGCGCGTGCCGTGATCTCCAGTGGCCGATCGATCCCCTCTACTCTCACCTTCAGATGCTGAGCCCCGGTGGAGTGCCCCAGCGTCCAGGGCAGCTTTGCCCGGCCAGTTGCATCGGTGACAACCACGCTGTCGCCCACCGAGCCGGCCTGCGGCTCCAGAGTGAGCGACACGCCGGGAACCTCGTTCTCCGCCGAGTCCATCACCTTGATCTCCACCGCGGGCCGGAGGGGCTGTCCCACCGTCCCCTCGTACTTGGCGGTACCGACCACCGCGGCTTTGGCCGGCGCTCCGGCCACTGCATGGGCGGTGACCACGAAGCGAGGCACGGTCCTGGCGCTTCCCACCTGGACATAGGCTCGCTGCTCACCGCTCCGGGGGCCGAGGGTCCAGCGGGCTCGCGTCTCGCCCAGAGAGTCGGTCCGCGATTCAGCCGCCACGATGCTGCCATCGTCCGCCGCCGACCACGCCACCGGCACATCCGCGAGAGCGACCCCGCTGGTGTCCGTCACTCGCACCGTTACCGGCTCGGCCAGCGTGGAGCTCACCGGTCCGCGGAGCTCTTCGCTTACCACCGTCAGCCGAGTATTTGCCGCTACCGGCTCCGCTTCTGCGGTCACCACGGTCGGTGTCGCCACGCCATCGGCCATCACCGAGAGGGTCTGACGCCCAGGCGATCCTCCGAGTACCCAACTGGCCCGAGCCACGCCCTGTGCATCCGACGAGTCGGCCTGAGGCTCGGCTCGCCCTTCGTTCTCCGGCAGGACAAACCGCACCGGTATCCCCGGAACCGGCCGTCCACTGCGGGAGACCACCTGTACCGACACCGGCTGCCCCACTCGGCGTCCGGCCGGGGCGCGCTGTCCGTCACCCGAGAGCAGGGTCAGCGACGAGGGCACGGGGTACACTTCCACCGGCAGCTGGGTCGCCATCGCGTTGTTGCTGGCGGTGAACACCGTCTTTCCCGGTGCCACTCCCACCACGTATCCCAGGCTGTCGACGCTGGCCACCGATGGGTCGGCGGAACGCCACCGCACGGCCGCCCCCTGGATCTCGTTGCCTCTGGCATCGACCAGATTTGCCGCCACCTTGCCCTGATCGCCTTCCGGCATCCGGAAGACCGTGTCTCCGATGATCCGCAGGGCTGCCGGGTGCTGCTGTACCAGCACGTGGGCGCGCACCGTCCTGTTGCCCACCGTGACCATGATGACCGTCGCTCCACCGCCCTGAGCGATCACCGTTCCCGCGCTATCGACGGATGCTACGGTCGTGTCGCTGCTATTCCACAGCGTGGGGGCTCCAGGCAAGGCGTTCCCCCGCGTGTCTGTCGCCGTCACCGCCAGTTGAATCGTGTCACCAATCGAGGTCGCCGTGTCCGCCGTGGGCGTGACTCCGACCCATCTCACGGTGGTGACGCCCAGCGAGTCGGCCTCGAACTTGGACTTGAGCGAGTGGGTGTACGAGAGAATCGACACCAGACCCGCTCCCGCCGAGATCACGCCGGCACCCCACCGCCACGCATTGCTGATCAAACCCTGAGGCGGCAGGACTTTGGTTATCGCCGGCTTGGGTACCACTGCCGGTGCTGGTTTACTCCATCCGGTCACAGAGCGGCACCCTTTCTTCGCCCGCCATTTCTCCGTCGCCGTCGGTCCTCGGGAGCTCCGCGCCATTCAGCGCGCCGACAAAGACGACGCAGCTCCGACCCGGCCGCGTACGATGAGTTGCCTTGGCGCGCCACCCTGCCGGGCCGGCGCCAAGAATCTGGATTTTCACATCTGCACCGGGATCCACCTGCAACGCCTCCAGGCTGCTCGCGAATCCGGGGTGCGACGCCCGATACTTGTCCTGGGCGGACACCACTGCCCGCAGTGAGCTCTTGAGGACCGATGCCGGCGTCGCCTGCCACGCTGCGCCCACGGTCTGGGCTGAAGCGCCGCTAGGCGCCCCGAGTCCCAGTCCGAGAACCAGGGCGTGGGCTGCGAGTTGTCCAGCTCGAGACATCGCTCCTCCTGCATTCGGACCAGACGCTGACGAGGGTTCAGCCGCTCGTCTGTCCCACACGTGCCGAAGGCTTTGAGGCACAGGTAGTTTCGGCAAGAACCCCTAAAGTCTCAATTCATAGGAATGTTACAGCGTATAAAAGGCAGGCAGGGCTAAAACGGCAGGAACGGCAGAACGGCAGAATCAGTTGCGCGGCACGAGTCTACGTCATGCAAGCGATCGCAGCGGCAGGCTGCAGCGGCTCACATGAGCCGGTACTTGGGTCCACTCCCACCCTCACGAGGCGACCATCGCGGACCCACGACGTCGGTGGCCTTGCAATCGACACAGTTGGGCGCGTTGACCCGGAGTTGTCCGTCGACCACCTCATAGACACCGGCGGGACACAGGTGGGAGTAGAATTGGGCGAGCTCCGGACTCACATCCTGGCCCACCAGGAGGTGGGAAGGGATGGTGTCGCGAGTCGCATTTCCTGACTTGAACACGGCGTCCAGCTTGCCGAAGGTGAGCACGCCGTCAGGACTGAACGGCGTCGCTCCATCGGTTGCCCGGGGCACCGAGGCATCGGCTGGCATGGCAATCCGGCCGCCGGGAAAACGGCCTCCAGTCAGGGTCATCAGCCCCGCCTTGGCCCCCCCCAGATAAAATCCGTCCTTGAAGGCGAGCCTCATGTTCCGGGTGCGATACAAGTCCCGCGCGATATAACTGTCGGCCACCATGCGGTCGTATGCTGCCAATGATGTGGCCGAGTTGTCTCCCGATTTGAGCGCCTGAAATGCCACCCGGGCGGCGAAGATTCCCGACTGCATGGCGTAATGAATTCCCTTGAGAGAGGGAACATCGACGAACCCTGCGGCGTCGCCCAGGATCAGGACCCCGGCGCCACAGCGCCGCTCCGGCAGTGAGTAGTAGCCGCCTTCGGGGATGGTCTTCGCTCCCCACTCCAGAAGCTGTCCTCCCTCCAGGTACGGCCGGAACAGCGGATGCAGCTTCATCCGTTGGAGCAGTTGATGGACATCGAGGGCAGCGTTGTGGTAGTCCAGCCCCACAACCAGCCCGAGGGCTACCTGGCTCGAGCTCAGCGGATACATGAAGCTGCCACCGAAAGCATCAGTAGGAAGCGGCCATCCCAGGGTATGGATCACACGGTCGAGCGGGCGTTTGGTCTCCCACACCTCTTTGACGCCGAGTGCAAATAGCTGTGGATTGGGGGAGCCGACCTTCTGCCACTGGGCGTAGGCCTGCGACAGTAGACCTCGGGTGCCCTCGGCCAGCATGGTGACTCGGGCGGTGACCTCGGTGGGCTCGGTGTAACCGTTGCCCGGACTGCCGTCGCGACTCAAACCCGACGGCGTAGTACGTACGCCGCGGACCGATTCGCCATCCACTAGCAGAGCATCGACCGGGAATCCGGCAAAGATGTTCACCCCCGCCTCCTCCGCCCGCTCGCCCAGCCAGCGTACCACCTCGCAGATCGAAGCCGTGTAGTACCCGGAGTTGTGCATCGTGGGCGGAGTGGGAAGCCGCTGAGCCCTGCGTTCGGTCAGCAGATAGACCGCCTCACGCGAGACCGGTTGACGAAACGGCAGCTGCTCGACCGGCAGGTCGGGAAACAACTCGCGGAAGGCGCGGGGATTGATGACTGCCCCCGACAGGTTGTGCTCGCCCAGGCTCTCGGCTTTTTCCAGCACCGCAACATTGAGCTCGGACAAGGCTCCACCCGCCTCCTGCTTGGCCAGACGGCTCAGCTCGATGGCGCAGGCCAGTCCGGCGGGACCACCGCCCACAATGAGCACGTCCATCTCCATGGCTTCCGGGCCGGGAGGCTGGCGAACGATCAGTCGGTCGAGCGGAAGCGCGGGCTGGTGCTGGGCGGGAAGGACAGTGGCCACTCGAGACTCCTGAGCTCACGAGGTCGCTGACAAGGTGGGTAAATAGGTAAGCAACTTGACGCCGGGCACTGAGCCGCTGGCGCAGCTGTTCTAGCCGTGGCTCCGAACCTTCTTCACCTCGTCGGTGAGCCGGGGAACTATCTCGAACAGGTCGCCCACAATTCCGTAATCCGCAATCTTGAAGATGGGAGCGTCCTTGTCCTTGTTGATCGCAACGATCGTTTTCGCGGTGCGCATCCCGGCAAGATGCTGTATGGCGCCGGAGATTCCCACCGCAATGTAGAGGTCGGGACTCACCAGCCGCCCGGTCTGACCGATCTGGTCTGTGGCAGGCCGCCATCCGTCATCGGTGACGGCGCGGGTGGCTCCTACTGCCGCGTTGCCGATGGCGGCCGCCAGGTCTTCCACCAGCTTGAAATTTTCTGCGGCGCGCAAGCCGCGCCCACCGCTCACGATAATTGATGCCTCGCCCAGATCGAGCTTGGTCGTGCTCCGTTGAGCCAGCTCGGTGACCTTCACCCGTGCAGCTCCCGGGTCAATGGCTGGCTTCAGAGTCTCCACTCGGGCATCGCGCGGGTGTTCGGCGGGGGTAACGAAGCCCGGACGGAGCGATATCAACGCAGGAGACCCCGTCAGCCTGAGAATGACGTTCACCTTGCCGGTGTACGCGGGGTGGTGGGCAATGACCGCATCATTCTGGATCTCGAACTCCGTCACGTCTGACGCGATGCTCACCCCGAGCCGGGCCGCAACTCGCGGGGCCAGATCCCGGCCCTCGGCCGAGGTGGTAAAGAACGCCGCCCGATATTGGCCTGAACGTACTCGCTCCGACACGGTGGCCGAGTACACCTCCGGGTTGTATCGCTCGAGACCGGGATGCTCCACTACGTACACGACGTCAGCCCCATGCCGCCCAAGGGCCCCGGCGTGTTGGGCCACACCGGAAGCACCCAGGAGCACGGCATGCACCTCGCCGCCACCAGCTGCATCGGCCGCCCGGCGCGCCGCGGTAACCGCCTCCAAGGCGACCTTCCGCAGTACGCCGGCGCGAGTTTCGGCAAAAGCCAGGAACGCGGACATCACAACACCTTGGCTTCGGTTTGCAGAAGGCGGAGAAGCTCCGGCACCGCGTCGGCTCCCTCCCCGATGATCCGTCCGGGAGGCCGATCGGCCGGCAACTCCATGCGCTCAACTTTCAGGTTGGCTG
>DATKJJ010000575.1:0-3811 GCA_035543695.1 Gemmatimonadales bacterium
ATCCTGCCCTGCGCGTAAGCCCGTCCGGTACGGCCGTTGTAATCCCAGCCGATGGCGGGCAGCTCGAGGTAGGGCGGCCTGCCGCCAGTGATCCAGGCCATCCCCCAGAGCGCCAGGACATTCTTCTTCAGCCGAGGGTACGCCCGAACCTCCATCTCCACTGACCCCCAGTCTTGTTCGCTTCCCAGCGCCCGGGGAAAGAACCGGGTGCTTCCCCGGGCGTAGAAGCCCCGGGTCGTATTGATCGGATTGTCCCGCGCGTCCTTCAGCAGATTGAAGGAAAATCCCGAGGTGCTCGAGCTGGTGATGGTCGCACCGCCATTGTACTCGCTGAACGGCGTTGGGCCGAGGGCGGCATTCTTGTCCACGATGTCATAGTAGCGGTTGAAGTGGTATCCGACGCCGGCCAGAACTCCGCCACTGACCTCGCGGTACACCGTCTCGTAGAAGCGCAGCACCTTGAAATCCATGGGAGATTCGAGCGCTTTGGGCGGAGCCGGCCCCAGTCCGTAGGTCGGCTGGTTCGTGTCGAGGTAGCGCCAGTCACCTTCCAGCTTCCAGACATTGCCAGCGGTGAAAAGATTCGAGCGGCTGATCACGTTGAACTGCTGCTTGGTGGTGTAGCTCACCGAGGCGTACAGGGTCGAAAGGTTGGTGTTTTCCTCCGGCCCGAGTCGGGTGACGGCGTTGCCGGAAACACCCAGCAGGAAACCCACCGTGGGATTGGCGCCGAATGCGGGTAGAACGCTGATCACGAGCTTGGGGGGTATGGCGATGGTGTCGCCCAGTTTGGGCTTGCCGTGCAGTATCCGGGAGAGCACATCCATCAGGTCGCGTTTCGGGACGCTGTCTTCCGTCGCCGGAGCCGGGGCCTGAGCAGTGACCCTCACGGCCGTGAACAGCAGGAAGCAGCTACCGAGCGCCGGCCATCTCGGGGAAAAAAGCACGGCGGCTCAGCGGGCCAGCGACAAGCTGGGCCTTCTCCCGTCAGAGGAAGCGGTCTCGGCATCGGCAAAGGACAGCACGCGGGGGAGCGTCGCCTGGATCCGGGTGCCCTGCCCCGGCGCGCTCTTCACCAGCAGCGACCCCCCTACGCCGCGAAGTCTCTGGCGCATGCTCATCATGCCGAAGCCTTCGATGCGATCCATCAGATCGGGCTCGAAACCGACACCCGTATCTGAGACCGTAAGCTTCAGCACGGAATCGGTGGCCTCCAGCCTGACCCACACCGCCTCGGCGCCGCTGTGCTTGGCCGCGTTGTGCAGCGCCTCCTGGGTCACCCGGTACAACGTCAACGCGGTGGCGCCTGGTAGCTCCCCCGGCCAATTCGTTTCAGAGACGTGGATGGCAAGGCCGTAATGCTCCAGGTCCTGGCACAGCGCCCGGACCGCCGGCACCAGCCCGAGGTATTCCAGTCGCGCCGGGTGGAGCCCGCGGGTGACGTGCTGAATGTCGGCGGCAATGGACCGGACCCGCTGGGCCAGCTCCGCGATCCTCACCGCGCCCGAGGGAGTAAACCGGGAGGTCGGCATTCCCAGGGCGTCCAGCTCCAAGGCCAACACCGCCAGTTGCTGGCTGATGTCATCATGCAACTCCCGGGCGATCCGGCTCCGTTCGGTTTCCAGCATTTGAAGCAGGCCACCACTCAGCCGGGCCAGGTCCGCTTCTGCCACCCGGCGGCGCTGACTGTTGCGCACGGCCGCCCAGACCAGCAGCATGAGCGCGGTGGGCGTGAGCAGAGCGGCAATGAACATTGAAAGAGACATGGCAGGAGAGCCGTTTTATTAGAAGCGCAAGGTCAGGCCAAGGGCCGGTCCGTGGAACTGCACGTCGTACGTCAGGTCCTTCTCGTAATCGACGTCGAGATACCGATACAGCGCCGATAGCGCGCAGCACCGCCCCACGTCGTATGCGGCGCCGCCATACGCCTGCCAGGTGAAGTTGGATCCGCCGGCACCCAGGTCTCCCTTGGCAAAGAGATGCCATCGCTCCGCCGGCAGGTATCGCAATGCCGCGCCGAGAACCGCATCGATCCAGTCCTGGCTTTCCGACACCTCGTTGGGACTGAGATCCACCCGCAAATGCCAGTAGCGGGCTCCGACAACGGCATCGATTCCACCCCAGGGGCGACTCAGGATGGTACGCCCTACCTCCGGCTGCAGCATCAATTCGCTGAGGTCCACCGTCACACCATCGACTTCGTTGCCCAGGTTCAGGAAGACCACATCAGCTCTCAGCGCCCAGAGCGCTTTGCGGGCCTCCACCAGCCCCATGACGCCGATGTCGAAGTCGTCGATGACGTCACCCACACTGATGTCGACGTCGGTGCTCCGGCCGGCAACTCCGACCTGGCCGTTGAGCCCGGCGCCCCAGAGATAAGGTGTGAAGCTGAACCGCCAGGCGGGCTCTTCCCCCTGTGCGTTCGGCACCCGGTTCTCTTGTGCCTCAGCGCTGGTAGCCAGGGTCAATCCGATCGCCGCCAACAGCTCGCCTGCCAGTAGGAAACGGCAGGCGAACCTCACCGGGCTACCTCAGACGGGCGTCCCTCCGGAACACGGCTGGGTTCGGCGTGCAGCTGCACTGGGGGACGCTCCTGCAGCCCGAATACCGCCGCGCCAGCAGCGCCGCCAAAGAGCGGGCCCACCAGGTACAGCCAAAGCTGGCCGGCCGGCCCGCCAGAGATCAGCGAATTCACCAGAATCGGGCCGATGCCAACTGCGGGGTTGAACGCACCACCGCTGATGCCCCCGCCGGCAAAGGCGGCCACCACGATAGTGAACCCGATTGCCAGGCCATAGAACGAGTTGCCATGCGTCTTGGCCGATGCCGCCGAGTTGAGCACCACCAGGGCCAGCGCAAAGGTGTAGAGGAACTCAACCAGCACGGCGGCGGCCGGAGAAACATCCGGTCCCGGAGCCGGAGCGAACGTCTTCCCGGTGATGAAGTAAACGACGAGCGCTGCCGCAATGGCCCCAAGCACCTGGCTGACCATGTACCCGGCCGTCTCACCGGTCGAGGCCATCTTTCCCCGCAGATACACCGCCAGAGTGACGGCCGGATTGTAGTGCGCGCCGGAGACGTGCCCGCCCATGTACACCATGATCATGAGCGATGATCCGATCGCCAATGGCGCGAGGGGAGAGCCGCTCAGCACGGTGAGACCGATCGTCAGCACCAGGAAGAAGGTTCCCAGGAACTCCGTGAGGTAATTCTGCATGGTAGGGCCCGGGGGTCAGATCAGACGACGTTTAACCGCGAATTGCACTAGCTCGGCGCTGGAGTGCAACGAGAGCTGCCGCATGATTCTGTACTTGTGAAAGGCCACGGTTCGGGGAGTGATCCCCAACGCCGCTGCCGCCTGCTTCATGGTGCTACCCCCAGCGACCAGCCGGAGCACTTCCTGCTCTCTGGAAGACAACGACTCCGCCTCGCACACGTCAGCGACCCGCCGCACGGCGGCTGGGGTAGCCGCCGGGCGCCGCACCTGATTGGGGTACTGTTCTCCGGCCAGCACGGTGCGGATCGCTTGGAGAAGCTCGGATGCGGGAGTGGTCTTCAGGATGTAGGCCGAGGCGCCGGATCGGAACGCCTGGGCGGCCAGCTCGGGATCGTCGTGCATGGTAAGGACAATGCAATGCACCTGAGACAGGCGGCGCCGGATCCTCTGCACGGCTTGCAGTCCACTGAGCCGCGGCATGCTGATATCGCAGAGCACCACGTCGGGACGGAGCTCCTCGGCGGCCTCCACCAGAGCTGCCCCGTCGGTTACGGTACGCAGCACGGTAAATTCCCGCTCCAGCATGTGCCGAAG
>DATKJJ010000576.1:0-2903 GCA_035543695.1 Gemmatimonadales bacterium
AAACGCCATGGTGCTATGTCCTGATGGCATTGCCACCCGCCCGGAGAATGGGATGTACGCATCGGCATCAAGGCTTTGATTCGGTCTGGGCCGGCCAAAGGTCAGCTTGGCCAGGTTGGAGGTTGCTCCAGCCACGAACAACGTCGCGACGAGCCTGCCGCCGGCGCGAGTGATCTCGTGATTTCCGCTGATGAGGCCGACCCCCAGCATTCCCAGTGTGATCGTCCCATACACCTCAGGCTGCCCGATGTGGCGCACCCCTGAGGCGAGGTCGTCCCCGGCACTGCTGCGGTGGCGCTGAGTCAGGCGTTGCGTGGAATTGTCCAGCAGCATGAGACCGGACAGGCCGCCGAGTACAATCGCCCCGTGCCACCACTTTATCACGGAGGGCTGGTTGCCGGCCGGGAGGTCCAGGGCCGATTGCGCCGAAAGTTCGAGCGGTTGTACCAGCAGCAGCGCCGATGCCGCCATGGAGTACCACGCCCATTGCAGCGGCAGTTTACTTTGAAGCATTACACTTGGTCCCTCAGACGGAGGACTCGGAATGCGCATTTCCGTTGGCGCCCTGCTGATAGCCGGGAGTTTGTTGGCCTGCCGGGACTACGACCTGAGTGACCGGCTGGTCAATCAGGACGGCCTAGTGCCCGCCGACCAGTATGCCAGATACGGACGGGAGCAGGCGCAGGAGATAGCCATCGCTCGGGAGTTTGCCCAGGCCCATCGAGGCTCTTCACCGGCCGATTTGGCCCAGCAGGCTGAGGCTGCCGGGAAGTACGCCCGAAGCCTTCCTGACGTCGCCAACGTAAAAGCCGATCCTCAGGGCCTCTTGCTGACGGTCCAGTTCAAGAGCGGCTGGCGGACAATGATTGCTCCTCTAAACGACGGGAAGCACGGCGCGGAAACGGTGGGACTTCCGGCCAGAACCGGCGCGGGGACCTCACGCTAGCACACCGCAATATAACTATCGGTCCCGATCAGAGAACTTTTGAGTGACGGAATGTTGTCAGGTTACTACAACCTGGCCGGATCAGACCGGAGCGGATCGCGCCGCCGGCAGTCTGGTGGCCGAGCGGCTGGCGGCGTGCGCTCAGGTGCACGGGCCCTTGGACAGTACGTTTTCATGGAAGGGTTCCATCGAGCGGGGCCGGGAATGGTACTGCCACTTCAAGACGACGATGGATCGGCTGCCGGCGCTGCAGCAAAGGATCCGGGAGTTACATCCCTATGAGGTGCCCGAGATCATCGCCCTGCCCATCCTGGGTGGCAACCCGGCTTATCTGGAATGGATTCGCAGTGAAGTGAATGCGGAGCCGGCCGGCTGAGCCTTCATGAGACCATGAGGCGTACCCGAATGGATTGGACCAGGTCTGCCGGAGCCGCGCAGCTCATCCGTTGTCGGGCCAGAAGACGAAGTAGAGCACGGCCGCAGCCAAAGGCAGGATAGCACCCCGGGCAGTTGGCCAGGTGCGCTCGCACCGCTTCCGCCTCTTTCGGCCCAAGCTCCTGGTCCAGATATTCCCAGAGGCGGATCAGAACCTCTTCACATTCCATTCATTGCACCCTCGCTCGACGCGTCCTTCGTGGACGCTCCTTTAGAACAGTGCCCCAGGTCACCGGGTTCCTGAACGGCCGGGGCGGACCAGGTGGAGGACTGATGACGAAGCGTGGGCGTATGGTGACCCTGCTGGTGGCGGTGCTGTTTGGCGCCTTCCTTCTCTGGTCCACTTTGGCCTCACAGCACGTGGAGTGCACCGTGGTGGTGGCCTTCGGCAAGGACCAGGGCAGCGGAACTGCATCGGCGGCATCCCGGGAAGATGCCATGCGCGAGGCACAAACCGCGGCCTGCGGGCCGATAGCGCAGGGTATGAACGAGAGTATTGCCTGCAGCCGGGTGCCCCCGATCAGCACCCGCTGCCGCAGCCTGTGAGCTCTCCCCGATTTCACTTCCCTCACCCGCTGAGTCTTCTAGTCGGCTGCGTGCTGCTGGCCGCCGTACTGACCTGGGTTCTACCCGCAGGACAGTTTCAGCGGCGGGAGGACCCGGCCACGGGCCGAAGCGTGGTTCTCGCCGGCACCTACGCGCGGGTGGAGCAGCATCCGGTTGGCCCTTTCCAGGCTGTCGTGGCAATACCCCGGGGGATCGTCGATGCGGCCTCGGTCATCGCGCTGGTTTTCCTGATTGGCGGCGCCTTCACGGTAGTGGAGAGAACCGGCACCCTGGGTCGGGTAGTCGGAGGGCTGGCTCAACGGGTGAGCCGCCGGGGGCTGCTGGTGATCCCGATTGCCGGGGTGGCCTTCAGCCTCGGCGGAATAATGATGCAGATGCAGGAGGAGCTGATCGCCTTCGTGCCGGTGCTACTGCTCCTGGTCCGTCAGCTCGGATTCTCTCCGGTCGTTGCTGTCGCGATGAGCCTGGGAACCGCGGCCGTGGGAGCCGCGTTCAGTCCGGTGAACCCGTTTCAGGTCATTATCGCCCAGAAGGTGGCGCAATTGCCGCCGGCCTCGGGCCTGGGTTTCCGCGTCGCATTTCTGATTCCGGCTCTGGCCATTTGGATCGCGGGCACCATGTGGTACGCCCGGCGCACCCGCCGACAGCCGGACCTTTCTCCGGCAGACCAAAGGGTTCCCCTGGATTGGCGAGATCTGATCATTCTGATCTCCATTCTCGCCGCTTTCGCCATCTACATTTATGGAGCCCAGCGGCTGGACTGGGAATTCGATCAGCTCTCCGCGCTCTTTTTCGTGGTGGGAGTTCTTGCGGGATTGCTTGGCCGACTGGGTCTGGGCGGCACGGCCGAGGCCTTTGTGGATGGTTTCCGATCCATGGCATTTGCCGGACTGCTGATCGGATTTGCCCGGGCCATCTACGTGGTGCTGAACGAGGGGCAGATCGTGGACACCCT
>DATKJJ010000577.1:0-6297 GCA_035543695.1 Gemmatimonadales bacterium
ACCCTGCTTTGGTCTGCGGCTCGCCGAACCGGGTTGAGCCCGACTGGTCCACCACCAGCATCAGGGTGAGCTCTCGCTCTTCAGTGAAGGTCTTGACGTACGGGCTCGCCAGCCGGGCCGAGACATTCCAATCGATCGCCCGGAAATCGTCGCCGTGCTCGTAGGCTCTGACTTCCGCAAACTCCATCCCCTGCCCCCGAAAGACCGACCGGTACTCCCCGGCAAACAGCGATCCTACCAGCCCGCGGGTGCGGAGCTCGATCGACTTGACTTGTTTGAGGATTTCGGGAGTGACGGGGTTGTTTTTAGACACGAATCACGCGACTCTCCTCACGGCACCCTCACCGCCCCCAGCACCCGGGTCACCACATCGTCCGTCGTCACATCCTCGGCTTCCGCCTCGAAGGTGAGCACGATGCGGTGGCGGAGCACGTCGGGAGCGAGGGCCCGGACATCTTCGGGCACCACATAGGCCCGCTCCCGCAGGAAGGCGTGTGCCCGTGCGGCCTGGGCCAGCGCGATGGACGCCCGGGGAGACCCGCCGAACGCCACCAGGGGCTTGAGGTCGGAGAGACCGACCAGCCCCGGGTCGCGGGTCGCCCGAACCAGGTCGACGATGTAGTCCACGACTTTCTGATCCATGTACAGATTGGCGATGGCCTCGCGGGCCGCCAGGATCGCCTCGGGATCGAGCAGGCGCTCCACCGTAATCTCCTGACCGCCACTCATCCGCAGCAGCACTTCCTTCTCTTCATCCCGGCTGGGATATCCCACTCTCACCTTCAGCATGAAGCGATCGAGCTGCGCCTCCGGCAGCGGATAGGTGCCTTCGCTTTCGATCGGGTTTTGAGTGGCGAGCACGAGAAAGGGCTCTTCCAGAGGATAGGTGGAGCCGCCGATGGTGACCTGGTGCTCCTGCATGGCCTCGAGCAGGGCCGCCTGCACCTTGGCCGGAGCCCGGTTGATCTCGTCCGCCAGAATTATCTGGGCGAACAGCGGCCCCTTCTTGACGTGGAAGTCCTGCGACTTCTGGTTGAACACCATCGTCCCGATCACGTCCGCCGGCAACAGATCGGGCGTGAACTGTATCCGGGAGAACGAGGCCCGGATGATCTCCGCCAGGGTGCGGACCGCCAGTGTTTTGGCCAGGCCGGGAACGCCTTCCAGCAGGATGTGCCCCCCGGTCAACAGCCCAACCAGGAGACGCTCCACCATGGCGTCCTGGCCGACGATCCGGCGGGAGACCTCTTTCAGGATCCGGGGCACCGGCAGCATCTCGGCCGGCTTCTTGGACAGCTTGGGCGCGCTCATCTATGCGTGGCTCCGCGGGATGATTGTCCCGACGCCCGCCGGCCGGTGGCGGTTTCATGGTCAGGATCGAGTTGGATGGCCCGGTACAGTGCTGTCTCCTCGCGTGGAGTCAGGGGGCGATAGCGGCCGGCCGGCAGATCGCCCAGGCGTACCGGACCGTAGGAGAGCCGGGCCAGACGGTCAACCTTGAGCCCCAGCGCCTCACACCAGCGCCGGACGATCCGGTTTCTCCCCTCGACCAGCGTCAGGTCCAGAATGCTCCGGCCCTCGGTGCCGGGGCGAACCTTGACCTCGCTCGGCACCACCGGCCGGCCGTCGACCACCACCCGCTCCCGCACCGCCTTCGCGATTTCCGCGGCAGGGCGGCCGTGTACCAGAGCGGTGTAGCGTCGAGGAATATGGTAGCGCGGATGGGTCAGCCGGTGAACCGCCTCGCCGTCGGTGGTCAACAGCAGAAGCCCCGTGGTCATCACGTCGAGCCGGCCGACGTAGGTCAGAGCAGTCGTGTCGGGGATGAAGTCCAGCACCGTCCGCCGGCCTTCTTCGTCCTTGGCCGTGGTGACCACCCCGAGCGGCTTGTGAAAGGCGAGCCACCGGCGTTCCCGCACCTTCACCGCGCGATTGCCCACGGTGATCTTCTGGTGTGCCGGGTCCACCTTCATGCCCAGCGTGGCCGTTTTGCCGTCTACCCGCACCCGCCCGTCTTCGATCAGCTTCTCAGCCGCCCGGCGCGATGCGACTCCGGCGCGGGCCAGCGCCCGCTGGAGCCGCATCTCACTCACGATTCCGCCTCGACGTAGGCAGCCGCGTCATCGGAGCCCTCGGCCACCGCGCGATGCGGCCTCAGCGCGATGGTCAGCTCTTCGGCCTTGGGCAAGTCAGCCAGGTCTCGCAACCCGAGCAACTCGAGAAAGAGCGGTGTGGTGCCGTACAACAATGGGCGGCCCAACGCGTCGCTCCGTCCCACCACCTCGATCAATCCTCGTTCCTGCAGCGAGCGCAGCACTCCGCCGGCGGAGACCCCGCGGATCTCCTCGATCTCGATGCGTCCTACCGGCTGGCGGTACGCGATGACGGCGAGCGTCTCCAGGGTGGCGGCGCTGAGTTTGGGAGTCCGGACCGAAAACTGGGCCCGCTCGAGTGCCGCGGCGTGGACCGCCCGGGTCAGGATCTGGTAGCCCCCCGCCAGCTCGACCAGCTCCACTCCATGCTGATCGAAGTCGTAGTGCTCCCGAAGCTGCTCCAGCGCTACCCTGACATCCGCCACCGTGGCGTCCGGATCGAGTGACGCCATCTCCTCCGCCGTGATCGGACGACAGGCCGAGAAGAGCGCGGCCTCAAGCAGCTGTGCGAGCGGTGTCACGGGCAATCACCATGGGTGAGAAAGGGGTGGGCTGCAGCAGCCGCACGGTGCCCCGCTTGGCCAGTTCCAGCAGCGCCAGCAAGGTGGAGAGCACGTCGACGATAGTGGGACGGAAGCCGAGTGCATCCAGCCAGCGGATCTCATCCTGCTCCGCCAGCAGGGTCTCTATTCGGCGGGTGGCGCTCTCCACGTCTAGCGGCCGCGCCACCACCCGGTGCAGAACCGGAAAAGGAATGTTGGCCAGGACCCGCTCCACCGCGGCGAGAAGATCGAGGATCTCCACTGTGAGCGGCGGCGGCGGCTGGGCCGGTGGCGGCGGCAGATACCCTCTGGCGAAGAGCTCGGAGCGGCGTTCGGCCGACCGGCCCATCCATACCGCCACCTCGCGGATCTGCTGATACTCGAGCAGCCGTCGTACCAGCTCCGCGCGAGGATCCTCCCACCCGTCCTCCTCCGGGCGACGGGGAAGCAGCATCTGGGCCTTGAGCCGCACCAGCCGGCTGGCCATGTCCAGGTAGTCGGCGGCCTGATTGAGGCCGAGCTCGTGAATGGCCTGGAGAAACTGGTCGGCGATTCGAGCGATGGGGATGTCGGCGATCTCGAGCTGTTCTTCACGCAGCAAGTGGAGCAGCAGATCCAGCGGGCCGGAGAAGGCTTCCAGCTCCACCACAAAACCGGGACCGGCGCCGAGCGCGGTGGTCGGAGCCTCCGGAGCTGGAGCGGTCATGACTGAAAGATGTTCCATCCGTCACCTACGCTGAACGGGAGAATGATGTGGAGGAGAAATCCCATTCCCTTGAACGCGGGTGTCAGCAACAAGGCCATGACTGGCCGAAACAGAAACATCAGGGCAAAGATCGGGAGATAGCCGAATCGTTGGAGCCCGCGATACCAGCTGCCCGCGCCGGGAGGCAACGCGTGGTAGAGCAGATGCGAGCCATCGAGCGGCGGCACCGGGATCAGATTGAAAAAGCAGAGGACCAGATTGAGCCAGATCCCGTACACCAGCATACGCTGCACGGTATCCAGTACCGGGGTCATGCTGCTCAGGGCCGGCGCGAGCATTCCGACCAGCACGAAGACCACCGACCATACCACCGCCAAGATGAGGTTGGTGGTCACCCCGGCCGCCGACACCAGGATGTCGCCCTTTCGATAGTTCCTGAACTTGCGCGGATTCACCGGCACCGGCTTGGCGCCCCCGAAGGTGAAGCTTCCTCCCGAGCCGAACCAGAGCAGGGCCGGAAGCAGAATGCTCATCCAGGGATCGATGTGCGGAAGCGGATTCAGGGTCACGCGGCCGAGCATGTAGGCGGTGTCATCGCCTTGGCGAAGCGCGACTGCCGCGTGGGCATATTCGTGAGCGACCATGGCAAACACCAGCATGGGTAGCGCGAGCACGAAGTCACCGAGCTGTCGATCCAGGGAACCATCCTATGCGAGGCCGCCGAAGGTTAAACGGACCTGAAGGGCAAAGTCAAAGTCGTTCGCCGCTTGACCTTGCAATGTCACAGCTCTATGTTTTCGCTCTTGAACACGCCGGACCTGTTTCCGGATGAATCCTTCTTCTGTCCGAGGTTGCTGTGCCCCGAATCAGGTCTGCCGCCAAGCGCATGCGACAAGGTCGCGCCCGAGCCAACCAAAATCGTACTCAGCGGAGCCAGCTCCGTACGGCCCTCAAGCGGGTGCGCACCGCCACCGGCGACGAGGCCCAGGCTGCCTACGCCGACGCGATCAAATTGCTGGATCGTGCCGGCCAGAAGAGCATCATTCATAAGAATGCCGCCGCCCGGCAAAAGAGCCGGCTGGCCAAGTTTGTGGCCGGGAAGAAAGCGTAAGCGGTAAAACCAAGGACGTGAGCGGGAAAGCAACAACGTAAACGGGTGCCGGGCCGCAGTACCCGTGACAGCAGCCTGAAATAATTTAGGGCGCCCGACCCGAAGTCGGACGCCCCCTCATGTTTTTTCCCGCTCACGCTTTCGCAGTCCCTGCTCACGCTTTTTTCCTCGCCCTCACACCCCCGCCAGCTCCGCCCCGCACCGCTCACAGTACCACTCCGTCGGCCGGTTCAGCGTACCGCATTCGCCGCACTTGAGTGTCTTCGCTACACCTGCAGCCGCCTTACTCACCGTGGGAATGGTTTGTACCGCAGGCTCCTGAGTCTTGGGCGGAGCGCTCGTTGCGGTGGGCGCCACCATGCCAGGATTGCTGGGCCGTCCCCGTGGTCTCGGTTCCTCGTCCGAAACCGACTTCAGGAACTCCAGCTCATCTCCCGCCGGCGCCGCTTCCGGTGCCGGTCTCGCTGCCTTGGGCGGAGCATACCGGCTCGAGTCATCCACCGACTCAGCGATGTTGGTCACCATGGGAGCCTGCTCGATCACCTCGGGGCGCGGCGCGGGCCGGGGTGGCTGAGACAGCGGCGGGGCACTGGAGCCGGCGGTCCGCGGCGTGCTGATGACGCCCTGGATTCCGGTGAGGCGGGTGATCTCCGCTCCAATGCTGCGCAGGCGATTGCGCAGCTGGTCGATCTCGCGGCGGCTGTCTTCACTGACGCGGCGCCACTCGTCCTCCGAGTACTCTCCCACCGAATGACGGACTTCCGCTTCGGCCAGCGCCTCTTCGGCCGCTCGCCGCTGCCGGTCGAGCTCCGCCTGAGAGGCGTGATGTCGTTCCAGCTCCTCGCTGATGGCGGCCCCGCGGCCCCGCAGCTGCTCCATAACGCCCTGCAGCCGGGCCTCGTAGTCACCCCGCACCCGCTGCCGCACCGCCGGCGGAGCTTTGTCGCCCGAAGCATCGAGCTTGTTCAGCCAGTCCTCGTACTGTCTGCGCTGCTCCAGCAGCTCCTCGATCGTGGCTTCAGCTTCCTGAATTGTCTTGTTCATGGGAGACGTTCCTCTCATCCGGTCTACGACCAACGAATTCGGCCCTCTGCCGATGTGGCCTCAGCTGTGTGCGCCAGGCCGGGCGAACCGGAGGCTCGGCCGCGAGCAGTCCTATCGCCGGCAACCACGCGTTTGGGGGATCCACGTCATCAGGGGATGATCTCCAAATCTAATTGAGTGCTCGGCCCGCGGTACCCGGTGGGACAACGATCTAGGGGATCGACCTCATCCAGATCGTCAGGCATTCCCCTCCAGGCGGTAGACCACCTGCCCCCGCACAATCGTGAGCTCGGCTCGGCCGGTCAGCCGGCGTCCGCCAAAGGGAGTGTTCCGGCTCCGGGAATAGAATCGGGCCGGATCCACCGTCCATTGTGCCGCCGGATCGCTGATCGTGACGTCGGCCGGAGCTCCTGGCGCCAGCGACCCACCCGGCAGGTTGAAGATCCGGGCCGGCGCCGCGCTCATCCGGTCGATGAGATCGCACAGCGTCAGCACTCCGGTACCGACCAGCTCGGTTACCGCGAGGCCAAACGCCGTCTCCAGCCCGATGATGCCGTTGGGCGCGTCATCGAATTCGCGTTCCTTGGCATCGTAGTGATGGGGAGCGTGGTCGGTGCAGATGGCATCGATGGTGCCGTCTCTGAGTCCCTGGCGGATCGCCTCCCGATCCTCCGGTTCCCGGAGCGGCGGGTTCATCTTGGCGTTGGTGTTGTAGCCCTCGCACAGCTCGTGCGTCAGCGT
>DATKJJ010000578.1:0-4344 GCA_035543695.1 Gemmatimonadales bacterium
GAAAGCCCAGCTGAACCTCGAAGCCGATGCGAAGTCAGCCAATCCCGTGCCCCTGGGAGTGGTGGGCGGCCGGCCAACCTCTCAGGCTCAGGCACCCAAGGCCAGCGAAGACGGTGACACCTGGTCGCGCTATTCGGCGCCCGTGGGAGGCGACCGTCTGATTGTCCGAACCGGCCAGGCGAGCATCGAAGTCGATTCCCTCGAGACGGCCATCGCCGAGCTCCGGCGCGTGGCACAACGAGTGGGCGGCTTCGTGGCAGACGCGTCCGTTCAGAGTGGCCGGAACCAGGTGCGGTCGGCCACCCTCCAGCTCAAAGTGCCCGCCGACCGGTTCGATGATCTCACGGAAGGGCTCCGCCCGCTCGGTCGTTTGCAGTTCGTCAACGTTGCGGCGGAAGATGTGAGCGAAGAGTTCGTGGACCTGACCGCGAGGGTGGCGAATGCTCGCCGGCTGGAGGAGCGGCTGATCGAGCTGCTCCGGACCCGCACCGGCAAGCTCCAGGACGTTCTCTCGGTCGAGCACGAGCTCGCCCGGGTGCGGGAGGAGATCGAGCGGATGGAAGGCCGGATGCGCTTCCTCAAGGCCAGCGCTCAGCTCAGCACTCTGTCGGTGAACCTTTACGAGCCGCCGCCCCTGGTTGCCTCGGTGCCCGGCCGCAGCCCGATCGCCGAAGCGTTCAAGACGGCGTGGCGGAACTTCGTGGGCCTGGTGGCCGGTGTCATTGCCTCACTCGGGTTCGTGGTGCCAGCGGTGATGGTGGGGTGGGCAGCGGTCGTCGCGAGCCGGAAATATCGAAAGCCTGCCTGAGGACCGGAGGGCCGGAGCTGTGCCGTCCGCCCCTCCGCCCCTATTCGTACCGCAACGCCTCTACCGGATCCATCCGTGACGCCTTGCTCGCCGGATAGAGGCCGAACAACACACCGGTGAGAATCGACGCGAGAACGGCTGCTACGACCGACAGCAGTGGTACCGCGGCAGGGATGGGGGTAAAGGAACGTATTGCCCAGGCGATCAGTGCCCCCAGCGCCATCCCCACGATACAGCCGACCAGGGTCAGCGTTGCTGCCTCGACCAGGAACTGGAACATGATCTCGCGCCGGGTAGCGCCCAGCGCCTTCCGGACCCCGATCTCCCGGGTGCGCTCGGTAACCGAGATCATCATGATGGCAACAACACCCACGCCCCCGACCATCAGCCCCACGCTGGAAAGCGCGATCATCACCACGAAGAACGCCGCGGTGATCTTGTTGAAGGTGTCCAGCACCCGGTCCTGCGTTACCACCGCAAAGTTGTCCGGCTGGCCCGGCCGGAGCCCGCGTTTGATCCGGAGCGCGGCCGCCACCTGATCCTGCGCCTCCTGAATGGTCGCTGTCTCCGCGGGGAGCACCGCGATATCCATCCACCCCTTCTCGTAGTCCGCCACCTTGGTGAACGTGGTGTGCGGAATGGCCAGGCGCGGCTCATCGGCGTTGCTGAAGAGCGACGCCGCTTCCGCGTGCAGCCCGATCACCTCGAATGGCTCGCCGAAGATCTTGATCCTCTTCCCGATGGCATCGCGCCGGGGGAAGAGCGATTGGGCCAGCTTGTCGTTGATGATCACCACCCGCGCCCCAGCCGCGTACTCCATGGGCGTGTAGTTGCGGCCCGCCAGGATGTCGCCTCCGTTCACCAGGTTCCAGCTCGGCGTCATCCCCGCCATTGCCACGCTCTTGAGCTCCACCCCCTCGAAGCTGACCGGGCCGTTGGTGTACTCGCCGATGTTGACGTCGCGCACGGCGGGCAGGTTGCGGATCAGCTCCGCCTCATCCACCGTGAGCCACGGCATCTGGCGCCAGGGAGACAGCTCGTCGGAGCCATCGGAAACGTCGAGCCCGCCGGAGAAGTAGCGATACACAAAGAAGGTCTTCGGCCCAGCCGACTCGAGAATGTTGGTAACGCTCTTGTTGATGCCGGTTATTGCCGAGGCCATGGCGATCACCACCGTCACCCCGATCGCCACGCCCAGAATGGTCAGGGCCGCCCGGACCTTGTTGGCCTGGATCGAGTCCAATGCAATGGCCGATCCTTCCATCATGCGGGAGAGCAGAGCTCCCTTTCGCCGCCCCTTCATTCCGCCCTCAGCGCGTCGATCGGATCCAGCCGCGACGCTCGGCTTGCGGGATACACTCCGGCCGCAATGCCCACGCTCACCCCGAGTACTACCCCCACCAGGATGGACCAGGGCGCGACCGCGGCCGGCAACGGGGTCACCGCCTTGACCACAAACGCCAGCGCGATGCCCAGCCCGATCCCGAAGGCCGCACCGACGGCGGAGAGCGTGGCCGACTCGACCACGAATTGGGCCAGGATGTCCCGCCGCCGAGCCCCGAGGGCCTTCCGAATCCCAATTTCCCGGGTGCGCTCGCTCACGGCCATCAACATGATGTTCATGATCACAATCCCGCCTACAACCAGGGAGATCGCCACCAGACCGGGCAGGGCGACGAACAGCACCCGGGAGATCTTCTGCCAGCTGCCCAGCGCGCCCTCAGCGGTCTGAAACGCGAAATTGTTCTCCTGTTCCGGTTTCAATTGCCGCCGGCTTCGCATCAATGCTTCTGCCTCCGCCAGGGCGTTCTGCATTTCCGTCGGGTTGGCCGTCTGCACGATCAGGGCATCCAGGATGTTGATGGGACAGATCAGGCGCCGGCCTGGAGCGCTGAACGGCATGATCGCGAACTTATCCAGCGAGAGCCCGAAGAGCGTCCCCTGTTTCTCCACCACGCCCACGATCCGGTAGGGAAGGCCGCCGATGACAACCTGCTTGCCGAGGGGGTCCACCCCGGCCAGCAGTTTCTGGGCAAGCTCGGAGCCGACTACCAGCACCGGGAGCCCGGTGCGCACCTCCTGGGTGGTGAAGGTGCGGCCCTGAGTGATGACGTAGTTCTTGATATTGAAGTAACTCTCCTCGGTGCCGATCAGGTCGATATCCTTGGCCACCTTGCCCTCGTAGTGGACCGCCACCCGGTCCTCACAGAACTTGGCGAACGTGGCGGGCGTTTTGATCCGCTCGCGGACGTAGTCGGCATCGGCATAGGTGATTCGCGGGCGCCTGAGCCAGCCGCGCCACACATCCTCCGGCACGTTGCCGGTCGTGATGTAGGGGCGCTGCCGCAGCTGGAAAGTATTGGCCCCCACCAGCGTGTTGGCGAACCGGTCCACCATATAGCGGTTCATGCCCTGGACGATGGACACCACCGCAATCAGGAAGGTCACGCCGATCAGCACGCCGACCAGCGAGAAGAAGCTCTTGAGCTTCTGAGACCGAATGGTGCGAAGCGCCATCCGGATTGCCTCCAGGAGACGCACTACGACGCCTTGGTTTCGCGGGTCTTGGTGGTGTCGGCCTGGCGGACCTTGGCCTGGTCCTTCAGGTCCCGAATGGCCTGGTAGGTTCCCGCCACGATGGTTTCTCCCTCCCTTACTCCGTCCAGCACCTCGAAATAATCGTCTCCCGCAACGCCCGTCTTGACCGGTCGGAAGGTGGCGATGCCATTGCGCACCACGAAGACCCCTTCCGCCTCCTTCTTTCTGAACCGGGCCCGGAGTGTGTCGACCTGCGGCGCCCCCTCGGCCTCGCTGGGAATCTTCTCGTGCTCCCGTACGGTCAGCGCGATGATCGGAATGCTCAGCGCGTGGTTGCGGGTATCGGTGATGATCCGGGCGGTGCAGCTCAGGTCAGGGCGAATGTCAGTGGGAGGATTCCGAAGCGTGATCTCCACGTCGAAATCCACCGCCCGGTCGGTCGAGCCCGAGGCGGTCTCGGTCGGCGTCAGCTTGGCGCTATGGCTGATCTTGCTTACCCGGCCCCAGAAGGTGGTGTCCCGGTACGCGTCGATGGTGACTTCCACCGAGTCGTTCGAGGTCAGTCGCACCACATCGGTCTCATCCACCTGAACCTTCGCCAGGATCACCGACAGGTCGGCGATGGTCATCAGCAGTCCGGTTTCCCGGGAGAAGGTTCCCGGCACCGCTACTTCGCCTTCTTCGACCGCCAGCCGCACTACTCGGCCAGATATGGGCGAAGTGAGGCGCGTCTTCGCCAGATTGTCCCTGCTCTCCTGCAAGCTGGCCCGAGCCTGGTCCAGCTGAGCTTTGCTGGCCTGGTAGTTCGCCTCGGCGACGTCGAGGGCGGTTTGCGCCTGCTCTGAGGTCTCCGGGGCAATCAGGTCATCGCCCATCTCTTTCAGTTGCCGGGCGCGATCCCAGGCCCGCCGCGCCTGGTCCCGGGTTGCCCGAGTCTGCAGCAGGGTGGCTTCGGTCGAGGATACCACACCTTGAGCCCGCGCCACCGCTGCTTGATA
>DATKJJ010000579.1:0-3140 GCA_035543695.1 Gemmatimonadales bacterium
GTCCTGCCCGATACCATCGCCCGCTCTCTGGCCATAGGGAGTCCGGCCGACGGTCTCTTTGCGGCGCGCGCGATCCGGGAGACCGGTGGCTGGGCCGCGGCGGTGTCGGACGAGGAGCTGACTGCGGGGATTCGGCTGTTGGCGGAGACCAGCGGTGTATTCACCGAGACCGCGGGCGGGGTGACGGTCGCGGCGGCGCTCGCCCTGGCGGAGAGTGGTCACCTGAAGGCGGATGACGAGCTGGTGCTCTGCATAACCGGAAATGGACTCAAGACCGTGGATGTCGTGGGCGACACCATTCGCGACCTGCCGACCATCGCGCCGAGGCTGAAAGAATTGACGGCGCTGGTGGAGCAGACGCACTCAACCTGAGGAGATCGAGCCATGTCAGTGACATTCAGTCTACCCACGATTCTGAGCCGGCTGACCGACGGCCAGAGCACGCTGGAGGCGGACGGAGCGACGGTGGGAGAGGTGGTGACTCGGGTGGCCGACCGGTTTCCCCGGTTGGCGCCGCGGCTCAAGGACGAGAACGGCGGGCCCTATCCCTTCGTCGGGTTCTATCTGAACGATCGGGACACCCGGTTCCTCGGCGGGTTCGAGGCGCCGGTGTCCGAGGGCGACGAGATCACCGTGGTGATCGCTGTGGCTGGAGGCTAAGCCTTAAGACGAAGCGCCCCTGGTATCGACCTGATCTTTCTTGGTATGGCCTGGGGCGAATCCGGGGCGTAAGGTTAAGCCTACGGAGGATGCCTATGCAGAGCTCGCGTGCCTTCTGTCTGGCTATCGGGGTCATTCTTACCACCGGTGCCGTTACTCATCCCACTGATTCCGGCCGGGCGGAACACCGGGTCAAGTCGCTCAAGATCACCATCCTGTCGACCATGCTCGCCGAACCCGGTATCGGCGAGTGGGGCTTCTCTGCCCTGGTGGAAGCCGACGGCCACCGCATTCTCTTCGACACCGGGAACCGGCCCGAGACCGTACTGCAGAACGCTCGCGACCTGAAGATCGACTTATCCACCGTCACCGACGTGGTCCTGAGTCATCACCACGGCGACCACACCGGCGGCCTGGTGACCCTCAGGCGGGAGCTGGCCGGCAAGACACCGGCGGCGCTCTCCCGGATCCACGTGGCGCCGGGGATCTTCTCCAGCCGCCGGCGGCCCGGCCCGCAGGAGGAGGCCAATCCCACCATCGCTCTCAAGTCGGAGATCGGAGCCTCCCACGCGACGTTCGGCGAGCACCGGACGGCCGAGGAGATCTTCCCTGGCGTCTGGCTTACCGGGCCGATTCCTCGTCCCCATGCTGAGCGGAACTGGGGCGCGCCGGAGACCATTGTGACCAGCGGAGGCCCGGTGACAGACTCCATTCCCGAGGACATGGCCTTGATCGTCAACACCGATCGGGGGATGGTCGTGATCGTCGGGTGTGGCCACGCCGGCACCATCAACACCGTCGAATATGGCCGGAAGATCCTCGGACCCGAGCCGGTGTACGCCCTGATCGGCGGACTCCATCTCTTCGCGGCGACCGACTCGGCGCTGGCCTGGACCGCCGTCCGGCTGCGTGAGGCGCGGCTGGGTTACCTCCTGGGCGGGCACTGTACCGGCATCGAAGCGGTCTATCGTATTCGCGAGTTGGCGGCGCTCGGCCGCAAGCGGGCAGTGGTGGCCGCGGTGGGATCCTCCTTCGATGCGAGCAAGGGCATCGATCCGCTGCAGTTGGCGCAGTAGGCTATCACCTTCTACCTGGACCTACTCAGAATGAAGACGCCACTTCGGTTCATACCGCTCGCGATCGGCTGCCTTTCGGCCACGGCTGCGGCCCAGGCACCCTCGTCTCCCGTCGCCGATGCCTTGCGTTCGACCAACCAACGCGCCGCGAAGAATCTCGTCGCCGCAGCGGAGGAGATGCCCGCCGGTAAATACGGCTTCAAGCCGACCGCGGCCCAGATGACTTTCGGGGATGTCATCGCCCATCTCTCGGGCGGGAATGATTACCTGTGCTCGAGCATCTCAGGGGTGCCGGCGCCGAAGCGGGCCGAGATCACCGGGAAGGCCCCGAAGCCGGAGCTGGTCAGCCGGCTGAAAGAGAGCTTTCAGTTCTGCGAGTCTTCCCTCGCCAAGGTCAACGACTCGGGGCTGAGCGAGGAGGTACCCTTCTTCGGAGGCCGCAAAGTCTCCCGGTCGGCGATGATGTTCGCCGCGGCAGAGGACTGGGCCGATCACTACAGCCAGCTGGCGATCTATCTCCGGATCAACGGCCTCCTCCCCCCTACGGCCAAGCAGAAAGAGGAGTAAGGGGAGCGGTGTCATTGCGAACCGGGTGCAGTGGTAGCATCTCTAGGTAGTCGGGCTGTCACCCGCGCGCAGAGAAGGATCCACCTTGCCCCACCCACGCCTTGTAGCACTCGGCCTTGCCTTATGGTTGGGAGCGTGCCCGCTGGCTGACGCCCTGGCCCAGGGCCGCGGCGGCCCCGGCATGAGGGTGCCGCTCGGGGGTTCATCACTCGGCGGCTCCCCCCGTCCCCCGCAACTCGCCCTTCCCAGTAACCCGGATCGCCCGGGAGACGGCCGGTTCCGGCCCTTCTTTCCGTATTGGCCGTACTGGCCTGACGGCTACTACGGCTATGATGATTACTACGCCGACTCGTCGGGCTACTCTCCCGCCGACTCCGCCGGCCACCGACATTCCGACGTCTACTCTCCCGAGATCCAGCACGTTCCGGTGCAGGCCCCCCGCGAGGTCTATCCCGTCTACGATACGGTGACGGCGGTAGGGCCTCTGGTGGTCTCCTCCACTCCGGTCTCCAGGACCATGGTGCGGCTCAGCTGGCGGGACGGCGGCGTCGGGGCGAGACAGGTGGCATTCTTTCTGGCCGACTCCGCGCGCAACGTGCTGGCTGCAGAGACCGTTCGTTCTCCGCCGTTCGTCGCCGTCCTCAAGCCGCCTGCCCAGACCGCCTACGCCGGGATGACCGTGGTGTTGCCCGGTGGAGCGCTCGAGACTCAGTACGTTCCCTATCGCAGGCCGGCGCAATAATTACGTTCCGACCGCCCGACCGCCCGACCGCCCGACCGCCCGACCGCCCGACCGCCTGCTTCATCACCTTTGGTCTCAGTTTTTTCGTTTACCTC
>DATKJJ010000580.1:0-3514 GCA_035543695.1 Gemmatimonadales bacterium
GGTAATCCCCTCAGGCCATCGTTTGCCCCGCTTTCGATCACCAGCACCGACACGGGTTGCTGCAGGAGCCAGTCCACTCTTCTTACCGCACCCGCCGAGGTCTCACCGCTCACCCCGGCATTGATCACCCGGTAGGAGAGCCCCGCCGCATCGATCTTCTGCTGAATCAAAGCGGGATATGCCTTGGCTGGGTCGATGCCGTAACCTGCGGTGAGGCTGGTTCCCAAAAAGAGAAGTGCCGGGCGCTCGGGGCTTTTGTCTGGCGGGTTCGTGGCTGGTTCGTCCCTGGGCTGCGGCTCGCAACTCGCGACGGCCGCGAGCACGCCGGAGAGCAGGAAGTGTCTGAGTATCATTCGTGAATGTCTGATGCCATTCTGCGCTGCCGATCCCTGAGCCGAACCTACCGCTCGGGCAGCCGTGATCTTACGGTGCTGAAGGATATCACCTTCGATGTGTCGCCGGGCGAATTTCTGGCGATTCTGGGGCCGTCGGGCAGCGGAAAAACGACGCTGCTCGGGCTGCTGGCGGGACTGGACCTGCCCAGCAGCGGCAAGGTGCATCTCGACGGCGAGGATCTGGGGTCGCTGACCGAAGATGAGCGAGCCAGGCTGCGGGTGGAGAAGATCGGATTTGTCTTCCAATCCTTTCAACTGATGCCCACTCTGACCGCTCAGGAAAACGTGCAGGTCCCTCTCGAGCTGAGGGGTCAATCCGAGGCCGGCATTCGAGCCCGCGACTTGTTGACCCGGGTGGGGCTCAGCGGGCGGGAACACCATTATCCGGTTCAGCTCTCTGGTGGCGAGCAGCAGAGAGTGGCTTTGGCACGGGCATTCAGCACCCGCCCGAAAATTCTGTTTGCCGACGAGCCGACCGGCAACCTGGACGCCAGTACCGGCGCCACCATCATCGAGCTGATGGCCGAGCTGAACAACGATCAGGGAACGACGCTGATCCTGGTAACCCACGATCTCGAGCTCGCTTCCAGAGCTCGCCGGACCATTCGGCTGGCGGATGGTCGCCTCAGCGGAGACACCGCGGCGTGACCGAGCCCGCCTTTCTCTTTCGGATGGCAGGTCGAGAGCTGAGAGCTGCCTGGGGGCGGGCCGCGTTGCTGGCTGGCACCGTGGCCGTTGGCGTCTCTGCGCTCGTGGCAATCGCGTCATTCACCGAGACCCTGCGGAGCTCGGTCGACCAGCAGGCGCGCACCCTGCTCGGCGCCGACCTCGCCTTCTCCAGCCGGCAGCCATTCTCAAAGTCGACAGAAGCGGTGTTGGACACGCTCGCCCAGCAGGGCGCCGAGCTGGCTCGGCTCACCAGCTTCGCCGCAATGGCCTATGCGCCGAAGGGGAAGAGCACCCGATTGGTGCAGGTGGCCGCCGTGTCGGGCAGCTATCCGTTTTACGGTGAGATCGCCACCCAACCTCCAGCGGCGTGGCGCGCGCTGCAGCTGGGACGCAACGTCATCGTAGACCCCTCGTTGCTGCCGGCCCTCGAGGCGGGAGTGGGTGACACGCTGGCGCTGGGTGAAGCTCAGTTTCTGATCAGCGGCACCATTCGCAGTGCTCCCAATCAGGTGGGTTTCCGCTTCGCGCTCGGGCCGCGAATCTATATCCCCGCAGCATCGCTGCAGGCCACTGGTTTATTGGGATTTGGTGCCCGGGTCCAATACGAGACTTACGCAAAGCTTCCCCCGGGCATCTCGGCGCAAACGTGGGCCAGCCGCCACCGATCGCAGCTGACCACCGAGCGAGTGCGGATACGTACGGTGGCGGAGGACCAACGCAACCTGGACGAGGTGCTTTCCCGTCTGGCCGGCTACCTGGGACTGGTCGCCCTGATGGCCTTACTGCTGGCGGGGATCGGAGCGGCCAGTGCCGCGGTGGTCCAGGTTCGGCAGCGCACCGAATCCATTGCCGTCCTCAAGTGCCTGGGCGCCACCGGCGGACAGGTGTTCCGGCTCTACCTGCTGGAATCGGCGTTGATGGGTTTAGGCGGAAGCCTGGTCGGCACCTTGCTGGGCATTGCGCTGCAGCAGCTCCTTCCCCGGCTGCTCGGAAGCTTGCTGCCGGTTGAGGTGGTTCCTGGAATTTCCTGGAATGCCATTGCTCTCGGGATCGGGGTTGGCTTCTGGATCACCTTGATCTTTACCAGTTTCCCTCTTTTGGCGGTGCGCGCCATTTCACCGCTCAGGGCGCTGCGCCGGGTCTATGAGAGTGAGCGTCCCACCCACGATCTCTGGTGGGCTGTGGCGACTATCGCACTAGCCGCCAGCATCCTCCTCCTCGCGGTTTATCAGGTCGGCAGCTGGCGCCAGGGGATCATCTTCGCCGGAGGGGCCGGACTCACCCTTCTGCTGCTATGGGCCTCCGCCTGGAGTCTTACCCACACACTGCGGCGCCGTTTCCCTCAGGGGATGCCGTACGTCTGGCGGCAGGGACTGGCCAACCTGTACCGGCCCGCCAATCAGACCACGATCCTGATCCTTGGCATCGGGTTCGGAGCGTTCCTGTTGGGGACTCTCTATCTCATGCAGCACAACCTGCTGCAGCAGCTCAGAACAACCGGAGGCCCGGGGCGCCCCAATCTGGTGCTCTTCGACATTCAGTCCGATCAGATGACAACGGTCCGTCAGGAGCTCCAGAGTGCGGGGCTTCCGCTCTTCGGACCCACCTCGATCGTGCCCATGCGGATAGCCGCGATCAACGGACGTTCCGTCACAGCCCTGCTAACCCGCCGGGCCAACGACGAAGAGCCGGAGGACGCGTGGGCGCTCCGGCGCGAGTATCGATCGACCTATCGTGACAGCCTGGTTCCCACCGAACGAGTGGTCGAGGGAACCTGGCAGCGCGGCAGGTCCGGGCCACCCGCTTTGATATCCCTGGAGCAGGACCTTGCCCGGGAGCTGGGAGTCGGAATCGGCGACCAGATCATCTGGGACGTGCAGGGAGTCTCGCTACCGTCCCGGATCGCCAGCTTGCGCGCGGTAGATTGGGCCCGGTTCGAGCCTAACTTTTTTGTGGTCTTCGCTCCGGGGGCGCTGGAGCGAGCGCCCCAGACACTGGTGGTGCTCACGCGGATCGCCGAGCCTCTGGCGCGAGGCCGCTTTCAGCGGCGAATTGCTGAGCGGCTTCCCAATGTCTCCACCCTGGATCTCTCGGTCCTGCAGGAAGCACTGGAGCGTCTGGTGGAGCGCGTGGCACTGGCTATCCGGTTTATGGCTCTCTTCAGCGTCGCGGTAGGAGTTCTGGTCCTCGTCGGCGCGTTGGCAACCAGCCGATTTCAGCGCATCCGGGAGGCCGCCCTGCTCCGGACGCTGGGGGCCACCCGGTCCCAGATTCTTCGGGTGGTGCTGGCCGAATACCTCTCGCTTGGCCTCCTCGCTACCGCGGTGGCGCTGGTGCTTGCCACCCTGGCCGCCTGGGCGCTTGCGCGCTTCGTCTTCGAGGGTAGCTTCACGATCCCAGTCGCAGGGATGAGCGCATTGGGCGCGGGCATCGTGGCACTCACCGTGGCA
>DATKJJ010000581.1:0-4888 GCA_035543695.1 Gemmatimonadales bacterium
CCTCGATGAGCTGCCCCAGCTGATCAACGTGCTCCGGGGCGAGATGAACATCGTGGGGCCCCGCCCCGAGCGGCCCACCATCTTTGCCGAGCTGCGGGAGCACATCGCGGAGTATCCGCTGCGGCAGCGGGCCCGGCCGGGAATCACCGGACTGGCCCAGATCAACCATCACTACGACCGCTCGCTGGACGATGTGCGGACCAAGGTCCGCTACGACCTCGAATATCTGCAGCGCCAGTCCGCGGCCGAAGACTTCCGCATCATGCTGAAGACCCTCCCGGTGATACTCCGCCGTCACGGCGGCTGGTAAGTCCGACCTCGCGACCGATCTCGTCAACTATTAGAGTTCCCCGGCCATTGGGCTCGGCTGCGCCATATGCGGCCTGTCCCTCAGACGTCTACTCGAGGCTGTGATGGAGCTGGCGGAATCACCCACCGTGGAGCGAAGCACCGGCCGGAGCGCGACCCTGTTGCTCGGCGCGCTGGTGCTGTTCGGTTTCGGGCTCCGCTTCTGGCGCCTGGGGACCTGGAGCTTCGAGAGCGATGAAGTCTTCATGCTTCGCGATTCGATCCATCCCACGCTCCGAAACCCCAGGCCGCTGCTCTACTTCCTGAACCATTACGTGGTCGCGCCACTGACTCCCCTCAACGAGTTCGGGCTGCGGCTCCTGCCCGCCGTCTTTGGGGTGTTGGCCATTCCGGCATTCTACCTGGTGAGCCGCCGTCTGGTGGGGACTCGATCTGCGCTGTTCGCCACCTTCCTGCTGACCGTCAGTCCCCTGCTGGTGATCTTCTCCCAGTTCGCCCGCTATTGGTCGTTGGTCTTCCTGCTCTGCGCGATCTATCCCTATGCACTGTACCTCGGCGTAAGGGAGCGCGACCGGGGGATGCTGATCCTGGGCATCGTCACCTTCGTGCTGGCCTGCCTGGCTCATCCGGCGTCGGTGCTGCTGATCGGCGGCCCCGGTGCCTGGCTCGCGTTCACCTATCTGCGCCCCAGCTATATCCGGCGGGCCTGGAATCAGAAGCTGCTGCGCTGGGGAATTATTACCGCCCTTGTTCTGGCGCTGGTCATCGCGGTGCGCTTCGTCCCCATTCTGCTGCGCTGGGTGTCGATCCACGACACCATGGGAGCGTTCGGGCAGTACCTCCTGGCCCCCAAGCTGGCCCCGGGGCTCAAGCAGCTCAAATATCTGCTGGCATTCACCGAAGGTCTGACTCTGCCGGTCACCCTCACCGGAGCGGTTGGCATCTACCTCCTGGCGAAGAGTGGCAACCGAACGCTAGGCCTCTACCTCGCCGGCTTGGTGTTATTTCCGATAATTTTTCTGTCGCTGGTGTCGCTCCGGACCCCGGTGTCCACCTACTATCTGCTTCCCACCACTCCGGTGTTCTTCATCGGCGCGGGGGTGTTTCTCAGCCGGATTTCCGAGGTGGATTGGGGATTTCGGGCCCGATGGCTGATGCCCGCCACGGCACTGCTGCTGATCCTGGACGCAGGTACGCCCACGCTGATCTCGCAGTACCGCAATGGCCGGCGCTACGACTTCAAGGCCGCCGCGCGGTGGCTGGAGAAGCGGGTCACTCCCAACGACGTGATCTTCTCTGATCAGCCGGTCGCCATGGGTTACTATCTGCCGAAGGCGGAGGTGCAGCAGCTCCGCTTCAACACCGAGCCACTCAAGCAGTCAATGCAAAGAATCCATGGCGGCGGACGAGAGGGAAGCCTGTGGATCATCGCTCCGGCGCCGGCTCACGCCTTTCGTACCAACCTGAGGCAGGGAGGTCTGGCGGCGTGGATGTACAGCAACTGCCAGCTGCGGAATTCGCTGGGCGCCGGGCGGCTCGACTTCCGGCAACAGTACCTGCAAGTCTTTCAGTGCCCGCCCGAGAGCTCCAATGCTGCGCCGACGTCGTCCATGTCTTCGAGGATCGGACCGTCAGCGCAATAGCGTAGGGGCAAGGTTCAGCCCCTTCCGGACCGATACCTGCCGGTAGAGATCCTGCCAGCGCTCGACCACCCGACCCAACCCGTAATGCACCCGGACGTGCTCTCGACCACGCTCGCCCATGTCCCGGCGCCGCTCCGGAGCCTGCTCCATCAGCCGCAGCATGGCCTGTCCCAGGGCCGCGGCGTCGCGCGGGGGAACCAGAAATCCGCTCTCGCCGTCGCGCACGACCTCATGGTTTCCTCCCACCCGCGTGGCCACGATGGGCAAGCCGGCGGCACCGGCCTCCAGCAGCGCGATCGGCATCCCCTCCCAGGCGGAGGACATGACATAGCCGTCGGCGGCGGCCATGACCTCAGGCACGTCGGAGCGGACGCCGAGGAAACGGATCCGATCGCCCAATCCCAGCGACTGGGCGAGCGACTCAGTCTCCTGTTGCAGGGAGCCGTGACCCACCAGCAGCAGCACCGCGTTCGAATCGCGCTGGCATACCTGGGCGAACGCGTGGAGCATGTTGGGATAGTCCTTGGCGATCTCGAACCGTCCGACGGCGAGCCAGACGAAGCGGTCATCGACGCCAATCGAGGATCGCAGCGCCTCACGAGTTCCCGGCGCCACCTGCCGGAATCGCTCGGTATCCACCCCGTTGGGCACGCAGGTGAGCAGCTCTCGAGGGACGATGCCCTCCTTGACGAACCGGTCGGCCGCCGCCTCACTGATGATGGTCATGTGGTCCACCAGGCCATTGCTGACCCTATAGGCAGCCATCCAGAGCGGACCGCCCTCGTAGATATTGTGAATGGTGGAGACGATGACGGGCACGCGGGCGAAGAGACGGACCGCTCGGGCCATGAGATTGGCGTGGACCATGTGGCTGTGCAGCACATCGGGTTTCCAGGCCCGCACCAGCCGGATGAGACGGATCAAGCCCCGCGGGTCGGGAACGCCGCGGCGCATGTCCAGGCTCTCGGTGCGAATCCCCTGGCTTCTCGCCTCGAGGCCCATCGGACCGAGCTCGGTGAGCGACACGATGCACACGTCGTGGCCCTGGGCGTGCATCAGCTGAGCGGCGGAGAGCAGCTGCTTGTCCGCTCCGCCCATGCCCATGCTGGTGGAGAGAAACATCACGCGCATGGCTTGCGGCTTAACCAGTCCCATTGTGTTCGTCGTCTGACCCGGGCATACTCAACATCCATCGGATGATCTGATTGACCCCACTCCACTCAACTTCATGCCAGCAACGCTCCGCCGTTTCATAGACCTGAACCGTCGGGTCTCCCGCTGGGAACGCTCTGTGGTTTCCCGGCTGGTCCCTGGCTGCGCCGCCGACGGCACTGTCGATTTTCGGGACCGGGTTCTTCCCAGCCTCATCCGGCCCGGCATGCGGGTGCTCGACGTGGGCGGCGGCAAGGAACCGGCGATCTCGCCCGCCATGAAGCAGCGCTACGGCCTGCGGATTACCGGCCTGGACGTGTCCGCCACCGAGCTGGAGCAGGCTCCGGCGGGCTCCTTCGACCAGACCATCGTAGGAGACGTGGCCGCCGTCAGCATTCCGGGGAGCTACGATCTGATCTTTTCCCGGGCCGTGCTGGAGCACGTGGCCAACCCGCGGGCGGCCATTGCCAACCTTGCCCGCGTGCTCGCGCCCGGAGGCACCATGGCGCACTTCATGCCCTGCGGCAACGCTCCCTTTGCGGTGCTGAATCGCTGGCTGGGAAACAAGGCCGCCCGGCGCCTGCTGTTCAGCATCTTCCCCGAGAAAGCACAGGGGAGCGGGTTCCTGGCCTACTACCGGGAGTGCACCCCGAGCCGGCTGCTGCGGATCTGCCGGGAAAACGGTCTGGAGCTGGACCGGATCTATCCCTACTACAACTCGGATTACACCTCGTTCTTTGCCCCTGCGTACACCGTCGAGACCCTTCGCCAGGCACTGATGTGCAGCCTGCATCTGAGCGATTTTGCTGAGTCGTTTGCCGTGGTCGTTCGCAAACCCTCAGGCTAAGTCTCGCTCCTCCGAGCCGCCGAGTGTCCGGCGGAGCACTCGCTTCAATGGCGTAGGACAATAGGCGTAGCCATATCGCCCCAGGGCGAACAAGTACATCCAGGGCGGCAGCTTCAGCTCCCGCACGACCTTTGCCTGCACCTTGGCCAGCGCCCGCTGGCGATCCACATACTTGAACGAGCGATGGAAGAAGCTGGTGGAGTGCACGTAGTGCTCTCCCAGGAGCTCGGGCACGTTGCTGAAGCGCCAGCCCAGCTTGGCGGCCTTGAGCCAGAGGAGCTGGTCTTCCAGGTCGGCCACCTCGGGATAGCCGCCGGCCTCGGTCCACACCCGCTTCCGGAACATCGCGATGGTATTGGCCATGGGAATGGCTCGGGCCATTGCCGGAATGATGGCCTCGTGCTCGCTGGGCGGCATTCGGACGTAGCGCTCGTTCCGGTTCTGGTCGATGACCAGATAGTGCCCCCCGACCACGCCGACTCTGGGATTGGCGTCGAGCACGGCGACCTGGAGCCGAAGCCGGTCAGGGTAGCTGCGGTCATCGAAGTCTTGCCGGGCCACGTATTCACCCCGGGCCTGGTTCACTCCGAAGTTGGCCGCGCCGGTGATGCCGAGCCGCCCGGGTGAAAAGACTCGCACCCGGGAATCGCGCTTCTCGAGATCCCGAAGGATCTCCTCGGTCTTGTCCTGGGAGCCATCGTTCACCAGCACCCACTCGAAGTCGGTGAAGGTCTGGCCCAGGATTCCCGGAATGGCGCGGTCGACGTAGGGCTCGCCATTGTACACCGTCGTGACCACGCTGACCCGCGGTGTCATCGGCTGGTCCCCCGCCGTGCCTGGGGAACGGCGATCGGACCGGGGCGGCCGGAGGCCGGGCCACGGTACAGGGGAGCACCGGCGTACTGCCGAGTGGGCTCAGCCGGACGCCAGACCATCG
>DATKJJ010000582.1:0-4643 GCA_035543695.1 Gemmatimonadales bacterium
CTCAGCAAACTGGGGCAGAGCGTCTGGTACGACTACATCACCCGGGATCTTCTGAGCTCGGGCGAGCTGAATCGGCTGATAGCGGACGATGGGCTTCGGGGCATGACCTCGAATCCCACGATCTTCGAGAAGGCCATCGCCGGAAGCCAGCTCTATGACGAAGACATCCGCCGGATGAGCGAGGCCGGCCTCGGCGCGGCCGAGATCTTCGAGAGCCTCGCCGTTCGGGATGTGCAGGCGGCCTGCGACGCGTTTCGTCCGCTGTACCAGGAAACCCGTGGGCGGGACGGATTCGTCTCCCTCGAGGTATCTCCCCAACTGGCGCACGAGACCGACGCGACCAGGAAGGCTGCCGAGCGACTGTGGAACGCGGTGTCACGACCCAACGCTATGATCAAGATTCCGGGGACTCAGGCCGGCCTGGGGGCGATCACCGACTCGATTGCCGCCGGAATCAACGTGAACGTGACCCTGCTGTTCTCGGTGCAGCGGTACGCCGAGGTGATCGAGGCTTATCTGCAGGGACTGGAGCGCCGGATGGAGCGCGGCTTGCCGATCGGCGGGATCTCGTCCGTGGCCAGCTTCTTCGTCAGCCGGGTTGACAGTAAAGTCGACCCGCTGCTGCGCGAGGCGGATCAGGGATTGCGGGGCAAGATCGCCATTGCCAATGCAGGGCGGGCGTATGAGCTCTTCCGGGACTCGCTCAGTACCGAGCGTTGGGCTCGGCTCGAGCGGGCCGGGGCGACACTCCAGCGCCCGCTCTGGGCATCCACCAGCGCCAAGGACCCGGCATACCCGGACGTCTACTACGTCGAGGCCCTGATCGCGCCCGACACGGTCAACACGGTCCCCCCGGAAACGCTCGAGGCCTATCGAGATCATGGCGCACCCGCGGTCCGGATCGACCAAGCCATCGAGGCTGCTCCGGGGCAGCTCGCCGCGCTGGCGCAGGGTGGCATTCAGCTGGAGACGGTCACCCGCGAGCTGGAGAAGGAGGGAGTCTCCAAGTTCGCCGCCTCCCACGCATCGGTGCTGAGCGGGATCGAGGCCAAGGCGGGGACGCTGGCTGCCCGATGAAGTGGTTGTGGAGATCGCTCCGCCGGATATCGCTCACCAGGTGGATTCTCATCTCCATGGTCATCGGCGTTCTGATCGGCTGGCTGAATCCCGGTCTGGGCGAGAGCCTGAAGCCGCTCTCCACCGTCTTCCTCCGGATGATCAAGGCGGTCGTGGTGCCGCTGATCTTCGGCAGCCTGGTGATCGGCATCGCCGGCCACGGCGACGACATGAAACGGGTCGGTCGCCTGGCGCTCAAATCCATCATCTATTTCGAGATCATCACCACCCTGGCGCTCGTGGTGGGACTGGCCACGGTCAACCTGACTCGGCCTGGGATCGGGGTGCAGCTCACGGCGTCGACCAGCGAGGGACAGGAGCTGGCGCAGAAGACGCCGTCGTTTGCCGCATTCCTCGAGCACATCGTGCCCCAGAGCTTCTTCGAGGCCGCGGCCAACAACGAAGTGCTCCAGATCGTCTTCTTCTCCATCATCTTTGCCGTGGCGCTCTCGCAGGTGAGGAATGGCCCCAAGCAGGCCATGCTCGGCTTCTGCGAGGGGCTGGCGGAGACGATGTTCAAGTTTACCGGCATCGTGATGAAGTACGCTCCGATCGGGGTGGGAGCGGCGATCGCATATACAGTCGGGCACAGCGGCCTCGGCGTCCTGCTCAGCCTGGGCAAGCTGGTTCTGACGCTCTACCTGGCGCTGGTGATCTTCATCCTGGTGGCGCTGGTGCCGGTGGCGCTGATTGCCCGGATCCCCATCCGGCGATTCATCGAGCTGGTCAAGGAACCCGCGCTGATCGCCTTTGCCACCACGTCCTCCGAGGCCGCATTGCCCAAGGCCATGGAGAACATGGAGCTGCTGGGCGCGCCCCGGCGCATTGTCGCGTTCGTGATCCCTACCGGCTACTCGTTCAACCTGGACGGCTCGACACTCTATCTGGCCGTCGCTGCGATCTTCGTGGCTCAGGCTGCCGGGGTGCCTCTCAGCCTCGAGTATCAGCTGATCATTCTTCTGACCCTGATGATCACCAGCAAGGGAGTGGCCGGTGTCCCCCGCTCTTCGCTCGTCATCCTGGCAGGGACGCTGGCCCATTTCGGCCTGCCGCTGGAAGGTGTGGCGGTGATCCTGGGGGTCGACACCCTGATGGACATGGGCCGAACCACGATCAATCTGGTCGGCAACTGCCTGGCCTCGGTGGTGATGGCCCGGTGGGAGGGCGAGTTCCGGCCGGAGCCCGTTCTCGCCACGCCCGCGCCGGTTGTGGTGCGGGAGCGGACGGGCACCTGAGTAACCTCTGTTTGGAACTTTTGTGGCCCGGGGACGTCTTGGGCCCATGCCTAGCCTCACCAGGACTCAGATGATTCTTCGATCATTCCGCTGGCTGGCGGGAAGCCTGCTTCTCGCCGTTTCTGCCGCTGCCCAACAGACCACTCCTTCCGCTCCGGCAAATGCGCCGGCGCGCTCGGCTCCCATCAGCAATATCCGCTACGAGATCACCTTCGATTCGACCACCGCGCGCGCTCGGCTGATCAAGGTGATGATGTCGTTCGATGTGGGGAGCACCGGACCGGTATTGTTGTCGCTCCCGGCCTGGACGCCGGGGGCGTATGAGATCAGCAATTTTGCCCGTTGGGTGGTCAACTTTTCGCCGACCTCCGCCGGGCAGCCGATCCGCTGGGACAAGCTCGACTATGACACCTGGCGGCTGCAGCCGGCCGGGAGCCGCTCGCTATCGGTGCGCTTCGATTACATCGCGGACACCCTGGACAACGCCATGGCTTGGGCCCGGCCGGATTTCGCGCTCTTCAATGGCACCAATCTGCTGCTGTATCCCGAGGGGACCGGCTTCGACTTTCCGGCCACGGTTACGGTCAAGACCCAGCCGAACTGGACTGTGGCCACGGCGATGAAGCCGGGCCAGGCGCCGAGGTCATACCAGGAGCGCTCCTATCACGACCTGGTGGACATGCCCTTCTTTGTGGGCCGCATGGACTACGACAGCATGCAGGTGGCCGGCCGCTGGACGCGCCTGGCCACCTATCCCTCGCGAGCCCTGCCGGACAGCTCGCGCAAGCAGCTCTGGACCGAAATCGGCAAGATGATTCCGGCCGAATCGGCGGTGTTCCGGGAGACGCCGTGGAGCAGCTACAACATCATGATGATCTTCGACCCGACCTTCGGCGGCGCGAGTGCCCTGGAGCATCAGAGCTCCCATGTCGGCATCTACAATCAGGGACTGATCGGGAATCCCGTTCTCGCTTCGATCACCGCGCACGAGATCTTCCACGCCTGGAACGTCAAGCGCCTTCGGCCGGCGGAGATGGTGCCGTACGACTATCACCAGGCCCAGCCGACACCCTGGCTCTGGGTCAGCGAGGGGATCACCGACTATTACGCCGACCTGGCCCTGGTTCGCGGCGGCATCATCGACTCCACGCAGTTTGTTGCCCTGACGGCGAACAAGGCGAACACGGTCGACATGACTCCGCCCACCGCCCTGGAAGACGCATCCCTGTCCACCTGGATCCATCCGGAAGACGGCAGTGGGTACATCTACTACCCGAAAGGCTCTCTCGCCGGGCTGTTGCTGGATATTCAGATTCGCGATGCCAGCGACAATGCGAGGTCGCTCGACGACGTTATGCGGCAGCTGTATCTCAACACCTTCAAGAAGGGACGCGGCTTCACCGCGGCCGATTTCTGGCCCGAGCTGTCGCGGGCGGCTGGCGGGCGGCCCTTCGAAGACTTTCTCGCGCGCTATGTGGACGGGCGGGAGAGCTATCCCTTCGATCGAATCCTTCCGCTGGCGGGGATGCGGATTGCGCTGGACACGCTACGGGAGCCCCGACTGGGTCTGCAGACCGCTGCCGACTCGACCGGCATCATCGTGACCGGGCTGGCTCCCGGGGGTGCTGCCCAGGAGGCCGGGGTGCAGGTGGGCGATCGCGTGCTCTCGCTGGGCGACCTCTCGCTGTCAGATCCGGACTTCGGCCCCGCCTTCCGAGCGCGCTTCGGGAAGCAGGAAGGAGCCCCGCTGCCGATCAAGGTGCGGAGGGGGAATGACACCCTGACCCTGAACGGCAAGGTTCGCCTGGTGGCCCGGGTCGAGCGGCGATTCGAAATCGATCCGTCGGCCTCGGCCAAGGCGGTTCGGATTCGAAATGGGATCTTTAAGGGAGCTAAGAGCTAGGAGTCGGGAGTCGGGTGTCGGGAGTCGGTAGTCGGGTGTTGGGTTGGTGATTGTCACCCTGAGCAAGGCGAAGGGGCCGAAACGCCGTGCCTGGCCCCCTGCTTCTACGCATCGTCAACCCGGCTCAGTACCCCGCTCCACGAGTTGTCCCGCTTGTGCCCGCCCCGGAACTCGAAGTGGTCGTCAACCAGAATCCGCCGAGTGAATTCCCAGGTCGGTTGCTGGTGAAGCCGGTGTCGCAGCACCAGCGGCACCAGCTGGGCAGCAACCACCCACACATTCGCTTCCAGTCCGGGATAGAGGTGAGCCCATTCCGGCCGCAGCCGCGCTTCGCGCACCGCCATTGAAAACCACCAAGTAGGTTAGCAACCGACTGCATCCTCGCAGCG
>DATKJJ010000583.1:0-6290 GCA_035543695.1 Gemmatimonadales bacterium
GGGCATTGATCCGGACCCCGGGATCCTCATCATCCACCGCGCGGGCCAGCAGGCCGGACACGGTTGCGGGCGCAAGCTTGGCTCGTTGGGCATACTCCCGAGTCAGTACCCTGGCTACCATCGCCCTGGTTTCCGCATCGTCGGCGCGCAACGCATTGATCAGATGAGTGCCTGCCTCAGGCGAACGGAGCCGGCCCAGCGAATACAGCGCACGCCACCGAACGTCCCGGACAGTGTCCTCGGCAAAAGGCAGGAGCGACGCGGCCTGAGCATCCGGTCCCAGCCGCCAGCTCTCCAGCAACATCTGGCTCAGGGCGGGAGCTGGGTCGGCCTGGCTCAGCGCGATCTTCCCGCCCAGCGCGGATGCAAAGAAATCTGCCGATCGCTTTCCCCCGATCTTTGCCAACGCGGTAACCGCCTCGTTCGCGGTTGCGGTATCCAATGGCGGCAGTCCGGTTAAGCGTTGAATCAGAGGTTCTACTGCGGTGGAATCATCGAGCAGACCCAGCGCGAAGGCCGCAGCGACCCGAACGGTGGAATCCGGTTGGTCCAGCACCTGCAGCAGGAGAGGCGTCGCCCGAAGATCGCCGATGCGGCCGGCAGCAAGTGCGGCGGTGCGGCGGACCAGGGAATCGGGGGCCAGCAGCGCTCGTTGGAAGAGATCTGGTTGCCAGTCGCGGGCATCCTCGGCAGCGAGCACCGACGCCAACTGCTCGACCACGGCTTCATCCTGTGCCGCCAAGAGAGACGGAGATAGGAGCGCTCCGCTCAGGAGGATCAAGCCGCAGAGTGATCTCATCATGCCAGCCTGACCGGGTCCGGAATGGGGCGAAGAACCTGACGGACCCGCTCCGGTAAGCGGGCCAGCGTCATCCCAATGTCGAGGGCGATCAGCCGGGTGGAGGCCGTCGCCAACAATCGTCGATCCTCGGCGTGCTCGACGGCGTAGCCGAAATCCACCCGCCGTGAAGCCACTTCGCGAATCCAGCAGCGTATCCGGATCAGGTCGTCGTACCGGGCGGGCTGGCGGTACCGGATGGCAAGCTCGCTGACGGCGAGTCGCAGGCCAGCTTGCTCCAGTTCGCGATAACTCATACCGCTCAGCCGCAGGTGCTCGCAGCGGGCCACGTCCAACCACACCAGGTACCGTGCGTGGTAGACCACGCCCATCTGATCGGTCTCGGAGTAGTTGACCCGTACGCTGGTCTCCGAGATCGACGAAACCGTGCTGGTCATCGCAGCCTCAGGGGTTAGACGTTCGGGACGTGGGGGCCGACACGCCCGGGACCAGGAGCCGGTTGCACCGGGATATGGGAGAGTCCATCTTTGGCGCCGTGCTGGGCCGTACCCTCGTAATCGTGTCTGACGCCCACCTCGGAGTTGCAGCACCGGATACCGAGGAGGCACTGCTCGAATTCTTCGACGCGGTGCCTGGGCTGGGCGATTGTCTGTTGATCAACGGCGATCTCTTCGATTTCTGGTTTACCTACTCACGGGTCATTCCCCGGCGCGGATTCCACGTGGCCGCGGCACTCGCCCGGCTTCGACGTCGGGTGCCCATCGTATTGGTTGGAGGAAATCACGACCGCTGGGATCGCGACTTCTGGGAACGGGATCTCGGGCTCTGCTTCAACCCGCATCGCGCAACATTCCAGATCGGAAATCGGACGGTCACTGCAATCCATGGGGATGGACTGGCTGAGCCTCGCTGGCAGGCCAAACTGATCCACCGGGTGATTCAACACCCGGCCACCGCCGCCGTGTATCGCGTGCTCCATCCGGATTTCGGGCTGCGGCTGGTGGATATGCTGAGCCCGGTTCTGGGCGATCACACCATGGATGAAGCGAAACTCACCCGGGCGGCTGCGCGGCAGCGGGCCTGGGCCGAACAACTTCTCTCCACTGAGGCCGACATCGGACTGCTGGTTATGGGTCACACCCATCAACCGATGCTGGCCGAAACCACCCCCGGACGAATGTACCTCAACCCAGGCGCATGGTTCGACGGACAGCGCTATGCCGTGGCCACCGACTCCGCCGCCGAGCTCTGCACCTTCCATCCCAGGTCATAGCTCGGCGCTCCGCCAGGGCAGATTCCGATCATCCCAGCGGAACCACCTCGGCGCTTCCCAGCCGTTCTCCGATGAAGCGCGACCCGACCTGGCGAAATCTGGCTTCGTCGTCGCTCACCACAAATCGATGGCTTACTGCGGCGCCTGCAGCCGCCTCCAGCTGCTTGTCCTTCAGAATCGATTCCAGGGCCGCTGCAGTGGCCTCACCACTGTCGATCAGCTTCACCTCGGGGCCCATGACCCGTTGCAGGAGCGGCTTCAACAAGGGGTAATGGGTGCAACCCAGCACCAGGGCGCGAATACAGGCCTGCCGCAGCTCGCGGAGGTAGTCAGCGGCGACCAGTTCGGTTGCAGGGTGATCGAACCACCCTTCCTCGACGAAAGGAACGAACAGAGGGCAGGCCCGCTGCACCACTGGAATGCCGGGGGCGAGTGCCTGAATCGCCCGGTTGTAGGCGTCACTCGCTATGGTGCCCGCGGTGCCGATCACACCGATCGGCCCACCATCGCCGGCGGCCACGGCGGCACGGGCGCCTGGCTTGATCACTCCCAACACGGGGACTGGAGTCGCCTCCTGTAAAGTGCGGAGGGCGTGGGCGGTGCTGGTGTTACAGGCTATGACAACGGCCTTGACGCCCTGGCTCAGCAACCAGTGGAGGATCTCCAAGCTGTAGCGCTTCACCGTCTCCGGCGACTTGGGACCGTAGGGCACCCGGGCGGTATCGCCAAAGTAGATGGTGGACTCCTGAGGCAGGCGCTCGTAGATGGCCCGTGTCACGGTGAGTCCCCCAATTCCGGAATCGAAGATGCCGATCGGCGCCGAATTCATGGCAGCCGCACGGGCAACGAAACCGCAGCTCCCGCACCTCCTGGGACGGCCTCGAGATGGAGGTCGCCGGGAAAATCCGCCAGGTGAGCTGAGATGTAGGCCTCCAGTCCGGCAAGCACATGATTGAATCCCAGCAGTACCACCCAGTCCTCGTGTTCCTGCCGCTTGTCATCGGCCCTGCCCGAGTTCGTCCGTCGCAGATACTCCAGCTCGTGTAGCGTCTTCAGACTCATGCCCAGGGTGACGCCCTCCCAGGCGATGAACAGCCCGGCCGTGAGCTTCCGGTTCAAGCGGGCCTGGCCCCAGCCCGGCAAGAGCAGCGACCGCCACAGGGCGGCGGACGGGCTGATGTAACGTCGGGTCAGCGAGTCCGTCATGGCGGGCGCAGGAGCCGGTGCAGCGGTGGGCGGTGCGGGACGGGGCTTCGCCTGGCCGGCAAGCTGAGTGCTGGTGAGCGAAAGTAACAGAGCAACGGAAACGATTACCGGCCGGGTAGGGTGGCGGGAGCGTGTGGGAATCGAACCCACCGGAGCCGCCGAGGGCGCCTCCATCGCGGTTTTGAAGACCGGCCGAACCACCAGGCCCGATCCGCTCCCGTCTGTAAGGTAAGCGGAACGCTTACCGCTCACCGCTCACCGCTGCGATCACCTCGATCTCGACCCTTGCCCCCCGTGGCAGAGCCGCTACCGCCACCGTTGATCTTGCCGGGCGGTGCTGTCCGAACGCTCTGCCGTAGATCTCATTCATGGAGCTGAAATCGGCCATGTCGACCAGAAAGACCGTGGTCTTCACGACCTGGGAGAAATCGCTGCCCGCTTGCTTCAGAATGGCGCGGAGATTTTCCAGGGCCCGAGTTGTCTGTTCCGTGATCCCACCGGGCACGAGCTCACCCTTATCCGGATCGAGCGCCACCTGGCCGGCAGTAAAGAGAAAACCATTGGCGATAACGCCCTGGCTGTAGGGCCCTATCGCCTTGGGGGCTCCAGCCGTGCTGACGAAATCGAGCGGCATCAGAATAGTCCTTCGATGGTTCCATCGGGCAATACGCGGATGGATTCGGCGGCAGGAACCTTGGGCAGGCCGGGCATGGTCATGATGTCGCCCGCCAGGGCCACCACGAAACCCGCACCCGCCGAGGGATAGACATCGCGAATAGTGAGCCGGAAGCCGGTTGGGCGTCCCAGCTTTGCAGGATCGTCACTGAAGGAATACTGCGTCTTGGCAATGCAGACCGGAGTCTGGCCCAGGCCCATGGACTCACACTGGGCAATGTTCTTCTCAGCCGCCGAGGTATAGTCGACGCCAGCGGCTCCATAGATCTCCCGGGCAATGGTCTCGATCTTCTCCTTGATGGGCCGAGCGGCATCGTACAGGGGCTTGAAAGCGCTCTTCTTCTCCTCCAGCACAGCCAGGATCTCCCGCGCTACCGCCTCGCCGCCTTCTCCACCCTTGGCCCATACCTCACTCAAAGCGGCCCGGGCTCCCCATCCCTTTGCGGTCTCGAGCACCGTCTGCAGTTCCTCCGGCGTGTCCGAGGTAAACCGATTGAGCGCCACCACCACCGGCACACCGAACTTCTGGACGTTCTTGACGTGCGCCTCGAGATTCACGATGCCTCGCTTCAGCGCCGGCACATCCTCCTTCGACAGCGCTTCCTTCTTGACACCTCCGTTCATCTTGAGCGCCCGCACCGTGGCTACCACGACGGCAACCTCGGGCTTGAGCTGACCCATTCGCGCCTTGATATCGAAGAATTTTTCTGCGCCGAGATCTGCGCCGAACCCGGCCTCGGTGAGCACCAGGTCTCCCAGTGAGAGACCCAGCTTGGTGGCGACGATGGAATTGCAGCCATGCGCGATGTTCCCGAACGGTCCACAGTGCACCAGTGCCGGCCCGCCCTCCAGGGTCTGGACCAGATTGGGCAGGATGGCGTCCTTAAGAAGAAGGGTCATGGCACCCGAGGCCTTGAGGTCGGCGGCGGTGACCGGCTTCCGATCGCGGGTGAGGCCCACGATGATCCTGCCGATCCGGACCTCGAGGTCGGAGAGATCGGTGGCGAGAGCGAGGATCGCCATGATCTCGCTGCCGGGCACGATCACGAACCGTTCCTCCCGCACCGGGCCGGCGTTGATGCCGCCGAGGCTGATGACCATAGACCGCAGCGACCGGTCGTTCATGTCCATGGTGCGGGGCCAGGTGATGCGTCTGGGATCCAGCCCCAGGGCATTTCCCTGATGCAGGTGATTGTCCAGCATGGCCGACAGCAGGTTGTGCGCCGATGTGATCGCGTGGAAATCGCCGGTGAAATGCAGGTTGATCTCGTCCATGGGGACCACCTGGGCGTAACCGCCACCCGCCGCTCCGCCCTTCACGCCGAACACCGGGCCGAGACTCGGCTCCCGGATGCACACGATCACCTTCTTGCCCAGGCGGCGCAGCGCCTGGCTCACCCCCACCGTCACCGTGCTCTTGCCCTCTCCCGCGGGAGTCGGATTAATGCCGGTGACCAGAACAAGGCGACCCTTCGGCTTCCGTCGTGCAATCGCTTCGGCGCTGATCTTGGCTTTGTACCGACCGTAGGGCAGGATTTCGTCGGGTCCGAGTCCAACCTCCGCAGCCACTTCGGCAATAGGCCGGAGCTTTGCGGCCTGAGCTATGGCGATGTCGGATGGCACGGGCTTCGTGGTAGTGGTCACCGGCACTAGCTCCGAGTCAGGAGTCGGGAGTCAGTTGAAACACACGCCGTGCGTTTTCGCCGGTCACATGGATCAGTTCGTCGACCGGCATCCCTCGAACCAGCGCGATCCGCTCCGCCACGTGGCGCACGAAGCCGGGCTCGTTGCGCTGACCCCGATGGGGGACCGGGGCGAGATAGGGGCCGTCGGTCTCCAGCAGCAGCCGGTCGATCGGAGTCTCGAGAATGGCGTCGTCCAGCCGCCAGTTCTTGAAGGTGACCATTCCGCTGTACGACACATAGTGGCGGAGGACCAGCCCCGCTCGCAAGAGCGCCATGCCGCTGCTGAAGGAATGGAGGATGGCCGGCACGTCGGGATGGGCGGCCAGTATGGCGGCGACATCGTCATCCGCTTCTCTTGCGTGAATGACCGCCGGCTTCTTGGCCTCGGCTGCCAGGGCGAGCTGAGCCTCGAACGCCCGGTGCTGCAGCGACCGAGGGGAATGATCGTAGTGGAAATCGAGGCCGGTCTCCCCCACAGCCACGATATGGGAGTTTTGCAGCAGCTCGCGCAACCATTGCTCGGAATCTGGGCTCCAGCCCTGTGCGTCGTGGGGATGAACCCCGGCCGTCGCGATCAGCCTTGGCTCAACCGCTGCCATGGCCAACGCGGCCTCGGCCCGCTCGCGCGACTCCCCGACCACAACGATCCGGG
>DATKJJ010000584.1:0-2315 GCA_035543695.1 Gemmatimonadales bacterium
CCAGATCGAGGATCGCACTCCCACCGGGTCTCGCCGGGACGAGGACACCATTCAACATCTGCTCAGCCGCTACGCCCGGCGTCTCTCGGCCCGGGACTGGAGCGGAGTGCGCTCGCTCTTCTGGCAGGATGGCAGCTACGCGGGGCCGATCGGGCCGGGCGCGCCGGCGAGCTATCATCAGGCGGTCTCCATCGACGCCGCGCTGCAGAGCATGGAGCGGTGGCTCCGCGGCGTGGAGCCGGGGAACTTCGATGTCCGGGTGGTCCGCACTGATCTGAGACAGGACGGAGATCTGGCCGCGGCCTGGCTGACCACGCGGCGGGTCACGCCCTCGGGACCGACCGCCATCGAGGGGGACTGGGTGGAGCACATCGTACTCCGCCGGATCGACGACGACTGGCGAATCCTGAGTGTGTCGGTGGCCACTCCCGGCCGGCGGAACGCCCATTGAAGACGTCCGACGGAGTGGGGCTGGTGGGCCAGGCAGCCAAGCTGCTCAACGCCGGCGGAGAAGCGGGCGAGGCGCTGGCCGCCGTGGCGGAGCTGCTCCGGACCGGGCTGCAGGCGGACCGGGTGATGGTGTGGTTCCGCGATACGCAAACCAGCGGATTCCGGGCGGTGAGCGCACCCCTGGTTGAGAGTGAGCCAGTGCTGGTGGAGTCGGTACATGCCATTCCCAGTGACGGTTCGGGGGTCCGGCTCTCGCTGGAGCACGAAGAGGCGCTGATGGGACTGCTCGAAGTGGTCCCGGAGCGGGATCCGGAACAGCGCGAGATCCTGGTGATCATCGCCGACTTGCTGGCGCCCTACCTCGCCTCCCTAGCGCTGTCGGCCGATCTCGCCATCGAGGTTGCGGCGCAATCGCGCGAGATCGAGGGGCAGCGGCGGTTCATCAGCCTGGTGATCGACACCCTTCCGGTGGGACTCTACGTGATCGACCGGGACTACCGGATCAAGATCTGGAACCGGCAGCGGGAGGTCGGCGCCCCCGGCCTCCGGCGGGACGAAGTGGTGGGCCGGCAGGTCTTCGAGGTGCTCACCCGTCAGCCACCGGAGATGCTCCGGGCCGACTTCGACCGGGTGTTCCAGACCGGCGAGATCCTGCAGGACGAGCTCGACGTCACTCTCGGTGGCGAGCTCCGGTCCTTCCGGCTGAGCAAGATCCCGATGCGGCTCGACGGCGACGAGATCAGCCACGTCATCACCATCGGTGAAGACGTGACCGAGTCGCGCCGGATCCAGGGGCAGATCATGCAGAGCGAAAAGCTGGCGGCCATCGGCCAGCTTGCCGCCGGCGTCATGCACGAGATCAACAATCCGCTGGCCACCATCAGCGCCTGCGTCGCCGCGATCGGCGGGCGGCTGGATGGCCTGAAACCCGCCGAGCACACGAGGGTGGATGAGTATCTGGAGATCATCGACAAGGAAGTCGACCGCTGCACCCGGATCGTGGACGGCCTGCTCGACTTCAGCCGCCCCAAGGGAAAGGCCAAGGCCGGGGTCGTATTGAATGAAGTTCTGGAGGGAACCCTGTTTCTGCTGAAACACCATCAGAAGTTCAAGCGGCTCACTCTGGTCCGGGAGCTGGACGGCTCGATTCCCCCCATCACCGGGAACGCGGAGCAGCTCACTCAGGTGTTCATGGCCCTGATGCTGAACGCCGTGGACGCCATGAACGAGGGCCGGGGAAAGCTCACGGTGCGGACGGGACGCAATCCCAATCAGGGGGATGAGGTGGTGGCCGAGATCGAGGACAACGGTGTGGGCATTCCCCGGGCCGACCAGTCCAAGATCTTCGAGCCGTTCTACACCACCAAGCCCCCGGGGCGCGGCACCGGCCTGGGACTCTCGATCTGCTACGGCATCGTGGAAGACCACCGGGGCCGGATCGAGGTGGAGAGTCAGCCCGGCCGGGGATCGACGTTCCGGGTGTTTCTGCCGGTCCATCCATGAAAATCCTGGTGGTGGAAGACGACCGCACCGTGGGGCAGTACGTCAAACGCGGTCTGGAGGAGCAGCGCTATCACGCCGATCTGGTGGACGACGGCATGGAAGGGCTGCGACTCGCCTCGGGCGGGCGCTACGATCTCATCGTGCTGGACCTCCGGCTGCCGGAGATGAACGGCCTTGAAGTGTTGCGCACCCTGCGCGACCGGGGAAACACCACGCCGGTGCTGGTGCTGACCGCGCAGGACGCGGTGGACTTCAAGGTGCAGGCGCTCCGCTCGGGCGCCGACGACTACGTGACCAAGCCGTTTGCCTTCGAGGAGCTGCTGGCCCGGGTTGAGGCGCTGGGCCGCCGGCCCAAGGAGATC
>DATKJJ010000585.1:0-3741 GCA_035543695.1 Gemmatimonadales bacterium
GGTGTCCTCCGGGTACGGCTCTAGACTCTGGACTCCAGCCCTCTAGACTCTACTCTTGGTGAAATAGTCGTCCCGCTCCACCGAGGCAACAGTCATGGCCGATCGCACGCTCAATCGGATTTGCGTCTTCTGCGGGACCAATGCCGGATCACGGCCGGCGTATGGGGTCGCGGCCCGTGACCTGGGCCGGGTTCTGGCCGAACAGGGCATCGAGCTGGTGTATGGCGGTGCCAGTGTGGGCGTCATGGGTGAACTCGCCGACGCGGTCCAGGAACATGGCGGTCATGTCACCGGGATCATCCCGCAACAGCTCATGGAGAAGGAGGCGGCGCATACCGGCATCCGGAACCTGATCGTGGTAGCGTCGATGCACCAGCGGAAGTCGCAGATGGCGGATATGTCCGACGGGTTCATTGCCTTCCCCGGCGGTATTGGGACTCTGGAAGGATTTTTCGAAGTCCTTACCTGGGGCCAACTGGGGATCCACGCCAAGCCGGCAGGAATCCTCAACGTCGAGCGATACTTCGACGGATTGACCGAGTTCCTGGACCACGCGGTGCGCGAGGGATTTCTGACCGAAGCCCACCGGCAGAACATCATCGTCGAGTCCGATCCCGGCGTACTCCTCGACCGGCTGCGATCCTATGCGCCACCGGAGGGCGAGAAGCTGATGGGGAGGACGCACCGGTAGTACGGGATGAGGGGAAGAGGGGAAAATGTGTGACGTTCAGACCTTTCCGGGTTTTACCGTCTTTTTCTCGGCATACTCCTCGGCCGGTGGGCGGCGGCCGAATTCATCCACGTAAGCCCGGGTGAACTCCGCGCCCAGCAGAATGATCTGCGCCGAGTAGTAGACCCAGACCAGAATGACGATGACCGAGCCGGCGGCACCATAGGTGGAAGCGATGCTGGCGGTACCCAGATACAGCCCGATGACCAGCCTGCCTATGCTGAAGAGCCCAGCCGTCACCAGAGCTCCCACCCACACATCCCTCCAGGACAGTTTTACATCCGGCAGCACCTTGTAGATCAAGGCGAACAGCAGCGTGATCACGGTGAGAGACACGATCACATTGAGCGCCTCCCAGAGCACGACCACGCCAGGAAACGCAGTGCCCATGTAGCGATGGATCGCCGCCAGGGCTGCGCTCACCAGCAATGAGGTGAGCAGGAGAAATCCAATCGCCACCACCAGCCCGAACGAGATCACCCTCTGCATCACCAGCTCCCGCCAGAAGCTGCCATCGGACTTGGGCTCGACATGCCAGATGCTGTTCAAGGCGGTCTGCAATTCCAGGAAAGCGCCGGTGGCACCAAGAAAGAAGGTGATGATGCCGACCACAGTGGCCGCGATGCTGGAGCCCGGCCGGGAGGCGCCTTCCAGCATGGACTGGACCGCCTCAGCACCCTCCCGACCGATCAGCCCCTGAATCTGCCCCACGATCTCGCCCCGCACTGCCTCCGGGCCGAAGACGAGGCCGCCGATGGAAATCGCAACTATCAGGATCGGGGCGAGAGCAAAGAGGGTGTAGTACGCCAGGGAGGCGCCCAGCCGGGGAACATTGTCGTTCCACCAGCCAGCCACTGAGCGCCGAAGAATTGCCCCGAGCGATCCTAACGTGATGCGAGCTCTTCGTCTTCTGGGGGCCGAGTCGTGGTGGTCCGACGGCATAAGGTTCAGCAGGACGGTGTTCAGTGACTCCCTGATGCCACCGAATCGCGCGGCCTCAGGGATACCGGATCGAGCTTCACGAAATCGTAAGGCGTTCTCTCCAGAGACAGGTAGAAGTCATCCGCTGAAGGTTGGATCAAGGCACCAAAGTAGTGGCTGAGAATTCGCTGAAGCACATTCACCACGGACACGCTGTCCCCGAACAACCGCCCTCCGCCATCCGGTAAATAATAGGCGCCAAACGCGCCAAACCGCTCTCGAGCCTGGGCCGGACTCACCAGGGATGCGGACTCCGCATCGGAGTAACGCAGCAGGTTGGTTCCATGGTCGCCCTGGAGGATGATGATCGGAGGCACCTTTGAGTGGTGAAGGATCTCGGTGACCGTGTGAAGGACCATCCGATTCAGACACTGCAGCTGCCCGGTGTACGCCTGTCTTCGCCCGACCCGCCCATCAACTGACGTCTCTCGGGATACCTGACAGTCCGGCGTGAAGACATAAGGCCAATGCGGGCTCACCACATGAGCAAACGTAAAGGTCGGCTCGGTCTGGCCAGGTACCTGCTCCAGCCGGCTCAAAGTACGCCGGATGTAGTCCGCGTCCCAGTGGTCATCCCGCTTGAGGAAGGCAAACGCCGTAGTCGCGAGGAGAGAGCGGCGAAGATCGGAGCGCGTGGCAGCACGGGCCGGGTTGAATCCAGACCAAGGGTCGAATTGCCAATCTGCGTTCCGGTTTCGGACGGTGGAAGGCCACCACTGCGACGGAAAGAAGAGAAAGCGGTACCCCTGCCGCTTGAAGAATGCCACCGTCCGATTGTTCTCCAGCAAGTAATTGGGGAGAGTGGCATCGGTCGAGTGGCGGCCTACCTCGTCGGTGAGCAGGGTGAGGTGGCTGAAATTCAACAGCGAAGGCAGTGACAGCAGCGTGTGGACATAGTTGCTATGAACCGCTCCAGGGATAGTAAAGCCCAGGTGGCGCAGGCTGTCCTCGAATACGCGGTTGTCGAACAGGAGAACGTCGTGGAGGACGCCAGCGTTGGCATACTCGTCCAGGACAATCAGGTACACGTCCCGTTGAGAAGCCTTCGCCGCGAGCGACAGGCTGACCGGGATCGGCCGGGCGAGCTGCTGGGCCAGAACGCTGTGCTGCACCAGCGAACGGGCGTGGAGCAGGTCGGTTACCAGCCGAATCCCCAACCAGCCCACCATAAGCAATCCGGTCAGGGTAAGAAACGTGTTGGCTCGGTCGAGGGCGCTGGGCCGCCGCGCCAGCCAGAGAAGGCCCAGGAGCAGGATCGCGCAGCCGGCGGCCAGCATTACCACCGGAGGCGCTCCGGCAACCCGCCGGCTGAGACCACCCAGAGCGGTTTTCCCATAGACCAGCAGGACGACGGCAAGCACCGCGGCCGGCACCAGGGGGCGCGGCGCTCGCCGGAGCCCGAGTGTGGCCGCCAGGTACACGGCGCCCGTGATGATCAGCGCGCAGGCCATCACCACGGCTATGTCGTCGGGCCGAGAACCGCCCGGATTTCGGGTGAGAATGTTGAGGATGGGGACGAGCGCAAAGAGAAACGGATACCAGGGCTTGAGCCGGCCGATCATGACTCCGCCGAGCCGCGAGCGCTCATCGCGTACAGCCAGCGCTCCGAATCAGCCACTCGGGTCACGGACTGAATGTGGTAATGTCGCTGGAAGGCCTCTTCGAATCCCTCTTTGGTGTAACCAGGAAAGATGTCCGGCCGGCTGAGCAACAGGCGGGAGACCTGAGAATCGCTCTTGGGCACGAACTCGATGACCAGGTGGCGCCCCAACCGGCGGAAATAGGCGGCAATACGCTCGAGCGGCAGGTTATTCCCGATCGCCAGGTGATGCACCAGCGCCAATGCGAGTACGGCATCGGCGGGGCCCCGTTCTTCGAGCGACAATCTCTCGCGGCCGGCCCAGCCCTGGCCTGGCGAGGGATTGGTCAAATCGAGCAGCAACGGTAGAATCCCCGTCTCCTTTTCCGACCGAACCCGCCGATAGTTGCGTTCGACGGCGGCGGGGTCGACATCGAAAGACACCACATGG
>DATKJJ010000586.1:0-6912 GCA_035543695.1 Gemmatimonadales bacterium
GCCTAGTGGGTTGCCGCCTGCTCTGCCTGCCTCTTGAGGTGTCGACCATACCACTCCACGTACCGCTGGAGCCGGTCCCGCTCGTAGCTCGGCTTCTTGATCTCGTGGTACTCCCCCGGGTAGATCACCAGCTCGGTGTCCCGGCCCAGACTCTTCAGCGCTTGATACATCTGCTCCGAGTTGAGCAGAGGAACGTTAAAGTCTTTGTCCCCGCACATGAAGAGAGTCGGCGTCACGATCCGGTCGGCATGAAGGAAAGGATAGGACACCCGAAGCCAGGCCTCGGTGTTTCCCCACGGTGTTCCCAGCTCCGCCTCGTATTCTCTGACGTACTGATCGGTCCCGTACCCGGCAAGTGCATTTCCCTGCCCCGCACCACTGATTGCCGCCTTGAATCGCTGGTCTCGGGCGATCACCTGGTCGGTCAGAATTCCGCCATAGCTCCAGCCCCCTACGCCCAAACGGGTGGAGTCTGCCACTCCCTGCGCCACGGCGTAGTCTACGGCAGCGAGAACGTCCTGCCCGTCCTTGTTTCCCCAGTCAGCCCAGATGGCGGTGGAGAATTTCTCTCCCCGGCCCGAGCTGCCCCGCGGATTGGCCGCGACCACGGCAAACCCCTCGGCGGCAAACAGCTGCCAATCGAAGGCGAACTCATTGGAGAACTGGTACACCGGCCCGCCGTGAATTCGGAGAATGGTGGGAACAGGCTTCCCCTGCTGAAACCCAATCGGTCGCACCAGAAATCCATTGATGGCCGTGCCGTCCCGGCTCCGAAAGGAGATCTCCTCCACCGGCGCCAGCTGGACCCCGCGAAGCCAGCCGTCATTCTGCCGGGATAGCGGCCGCAGCTCGCTGTTGTCCAGGGCGAACACCTCAGCGGGCGCACCGGGCGTGCTGGCGAGCACCGTGACACGACTGCCCGCGGCGGAGTAGTCGCTCACCAGCCGGCGTCCCTTGGTGAGCAGTTGCACCGCGCCTCCCTGAGCCGGAACGCTGGCGAGCTGAGTGATCCGGTCGTCCTCCAGCAGGAACAGGATGCTGGAGCCGTCGGCCGCCCACCGAGGGGAGAGAACGTTTCGATCCAGAGTGGGAGTCAGTACCTTGGCCGGTCCGCCCGCTGCGGGAACCACCGCCACCTTTTGACCCGCGTAATAGATCAGCTTGGGCGACCCTCCCTGCACGTAGGCCAAATACTTTCCGTCCGGACTCCAGGCCGGACCCCGGCCACCCCATTCCGGGTCCATGTCCGGACCCGGAAACGTGGTCAGCTGGGTAGGGGTGGCGCCCGGTGTCGCGTCGACCACATAGACGTCCCAGTTGTTGGTGCGGTCGAAGTCCGCCTGGCGCTTGCTGGTGAACGCAATGCGCTTCCCATCCGGCGACCAGGATGGGGCCAGCTCGTTGTAGCTGCCTGGCATCAGGAGAGTTGCCTTGCGGCTTGCCAGATCGAGAACATACAGGTGGTCTCGTTGCTTCCCCAGATAGCCGGTCTCGTCCTCCTTGAACTGGAACCGGTTGATCACGATGGGGGGAGTCCGCCGGGTGCTGGTATCGCTGCCCGTTGCTGCGGTGTCGGGATTCGGGTCATTGGCGATCAGGGCAAGGCGCTTGCTGTCGGGCGACCAGGCATACTGGCTGACTCCGCCCGGCAGATTGCTGATCCGTTCGGCTTCTCCGCCCTGCCGATTGAGTAACCACACCTGCTGCACCTCGTGGGGATCCTCCCGATCCGACAGAAACGCCAGGTAGCGGCCATCCGGGCTCCAACGCGGGGTGCCCTCGCTCGAAGGAGACGCGGTAAGCCGCAGCGTTTGCCGCCCATCCCAGCTGGTCATAAAGACGTCGCTGGTGGTGCGATCCTTGACGCTGTCAGTGGTTCCCACGGTGTACGCGACCCATCCACCATCGGGTGAGAGTTCCGGTGCGCTGACCTCCCGAAGCCGGTAGGCGTCGTCCAGGGTCAGCTTGCGCAGCACCGGAGTCTGCGCCGCGGCGCTGGTGGCAGCCAGCACGATCCCCATGAATGTCAGGCCGGATATGCGTGACCGGCTCCTGCCGATAGGTTTGCTCACAATCTCCTCACGGGCGCTGGTAGACAACTCCGCCCTTCATTACGAAGGCAACCTTCCGAAAACTCCTCAGATCGGCCAACGCATCGCCCTCGACCGCGATGATATCGGCGTACTTCCCGGGTGCGATGGAGCCCACGCTGTCCTGCCACGTCATCAGTTGGGCGGCGGAAAGAGTGGCCGAGCGAATGGCCTGCATCGCGGTCATGCCGTACTTCACCATGTAAGGCAACTGCATGGCGTTGAGTCCATGGGGATAAATCCCACTGTCGGTACCGTAGGCTATTTTGACTCCCGCGGCAACGGCTTTGCGAAACCCTGCCCGTTGAATCTCGGTGGTCTCGGTATTCTTGCGCAGAATGTCTTCCGGCCACCGCTCGGCTCGTCCTACGCTGTCGGTGTAATCGCCGTTCCAGATGTCGGCGACGAGCCAGGTGCCGCGCTGCTTCATCAGGGCGATCGCCTCGTCGTCCATCAGCGAGCCGTGCTCGATAGACCGGACGCCGGCGCGCACCGCTCGCTTGATCCCTTCTGCTCCGTGGGCATGCGCGGCGACGAAGGTGCCGTACTCCGCGGCCTGCTGCACCGCCGCCCGGATCTGCTCTTCGGTAAACTCGGAGACACCGGGCTTGGTGCCCCGGGTAAAAACCGCACCGGTGGCCAGGATCTTGATGAAGTCGGCCCCGCCGTTCAGAATGGCGCGAACCCGCTCCCGGACCTGGTCAACCGAGTTTGCCACGCCAAAGCGGAAACTGGCGGGAATCGTCACGTCTGGAGCGGCGCCTACCAACTCTCCCGCACCGGTCGACACCGTCACGTACGCTCCGGCCACCTTCATCCGCGGGCCAATCACCGTACCGTCGTTGATCGCGTCCCTGAGGGCAATGTCGACGAAGGCTCGATAGGTCCCGACGTCGCGCACCGTCGTGAATCCCGCCAGCAGCGTCGCCCGCGCGTTGCGCACTCCGCTGAACGCCTCCTGGGCCTCGGTGCGCTCGAGCGGCTGCAGCACATCCGCGGTAGCGGCCTCACCGATCAGATGACTGTGACAATCGATCAGGCCCGGGAGCACGGTGTAGCGGCTGAGGTCGATGACCTGAATGCCGGAGGGAAGCGGAGCGGAGGCGGGCTGAATGGCCTCGATCTTTCCGAGCCGGATCAACACCACCTGGTCCCGGCGGACTTCGCCGCGATCGACGTCCACCAGTCGGCCGGCCCGTACGGCGAGCCGGTCCTGGGCGGCGACCAGCGAAGGCGCAACCGCAGCGGTCGCCCACAGCATGAGATGTGGGATCAGCCGTGACATAGAAACTCGAGCTGAAAAGCAGACTCCGCGGAGACGGTGTGTCCCCCGCGGTGTCGGCAATATATCGCTGGATTTTGGAGAGGGCGAACTGGAGAGCGGCTACTGATTGGGCTTCTTGACCTCAACCTTGGGGACCGTGACTTCCTTCTTCTCGCTCTCGATCTTGGGGACGGTGACCGTGTCCTTGACCGTGCCGGTCTCGACCGTCGGCGTGTTCACCGTGTCGGTCTCGGTGCCCACCACGGGCTTCTGCACTTCGTACTGGCCATCTCCAGTTTTCTTGCAGCCACTGAGGGTCCAGACCGCAGCGAATGCAAGGGCAAGTGTGACGTTCCGCACGAGCAACCTCCGGGGGAAGAGTTGATTGGATCGGTAACAAGGTGAATATGGACGCTGTCCCCGAGTTAGCCGTGCTGCGCATCACCCGCTGCGGTACGTCGGATGGGCCCGAACAGACTTTCAAGGTCATCAACATATGTCGAGGATGTTGACAAATTTGTTTGTAACCCTATGTCATAGCTTGTGATGTGCATCACAATAGTGCAAAAAAAGTAGCGGGAGACGGCCCCCGGCCGTCTCCCGCCACAGTCACCCTCGAGGCTCGGCCTAGTTTTCGACCAGGATCAGGTACTTTGACGCGGACCAGAACTCTTCAGGCTGCGCGATCTCAACCACTCCCTCGACCTCTCCATTCTCCGTCACCTGCCCAGCCAGGTACTCGGGACTTTGGCGGGAGATGATCTTGTAGCGCTTGTTGGGTCGGGGAAGCGGTATGGAGACAGTCTGCGTCTTGTCGATCATCGTGAAAGCATCGAGGTTGGGTTTGCGCGCCGGCTCCAGGCGAGTCCCTCCGAAGAAGAGGAACTTCTTCCCTTCCCTGATCACGACACCATTCCTCAGCAGCTCATCCTTGGTCCCGACCGCGTAGTAGACCCGATTCTTGTAGGCGGTCAAATGCACCACCGTATCGCGCAGTGACGCGGTCTGCACATTCAATTCATCGACCTGACCCGAGAGATTGGCAATTTGATTGCGCTGATCGGCAATGACCGCCTCCTGCTCGGCGCGCTGCTGTTCGGCGGCTGTCTTTAAGTCTTCGATGGTCTGTTTGTACGTGGTGATCTGCGCCAGCAGTCTCGCGTTGCGGATCTTGGCGTTCTTGACCCGGTTTTCTGTGGCGGTGAGCTTGGCTTCGCTCTCGTTGAGCCGCGCAATCACCAGCTGAATGCGCTCCAGCGTGGCCTTGCGCTCTTCACGATCGAGCTGCGCACCGGGCATACCGCGATCGGCGCCATCTGCCGAAACCGCGACGGCCTTTGCCTTGGCCAGCTCACTATTCAGGTCACCGACGAATTGCGTGGTCTCGAGAACCTCGGTCAGCAGGCTGTCCTTCTGGGCCTCCGCGGCCTTCGACTCCGCCAGTGCTTTGGCCAGCTCGGCCTTGCTGCGATTACATCCGGTGGCCGCGACGGCCAGAATTCCGAGAAGCGCGATGTACCTCATCCGACCTCCTGCTCGACCTGGGGATGCTGATGGGATAGGAGAAGGTGGTTCCAGACAGCAAGAGCAACGCCACTGCGGTCAGAGAGCCCAGCACCGTCCTCACCCGGGGAGTATCGGTCGTGAGGCCGAAAAGGTGGAGTCGAGCGCAAAGAAAAACCCCCGGTCACTCCGGGGGTGTTGGAAGAGTGCTGCCGAATCTGGCCTACACTGCAGGTAGTTGCACCTGGCCGTCCTCCTCCTTCATCCCTGGGTCCGCGGCCCCACCATCAGCTCCACCGTCACCGGCGGGCCACAATTCATCAGAAAGGACCGATCACATCCCGGTGGACCGATGCCGGGATGCCCAGCCGATGAAGGAACGGGGTAAGTGGCGAACCACAAATACCATCAGCTTGTAACGCAGGCCGGGGATACACACCACTGGCCCGCGGCGCCGCGCATTCCGCAGCGAGGATCTCACCACCTGACGGGCCGAGAGCCACATCCATCCGGGTATCAGCTTGGCATCAGCCTTCATCCGCTCGTGAAACTCGGAATGGGTGAAGCCGGGACAGAGAGCCTGTACCCGAACGCCGGTGCCGCGGAGCTCAGCGGCCAGACCTTCGCTGAAGTTGGTGAGATATGCCTTGGTCGCGCAGTAGTTGACGGTTCCGGCCGAGTAGGCAAAGGATGCCACGGACGAAACGTTGATGATCGCGCCCCGGCCTCGCTGGATCAGCGCCGGGAGCGCGGCCTGACTCAGCCGCATCGGCGCGATGGCATGCAGCCGAAGCATGGCCTCCTGCTGCGCTGGGCTTGCATCCGCCAGCGTACCCCGAGTGCCGAACCCGGCGTTATTCACCAGCAGCTCGAGCCTCGGCGAGGCAGCAACCAATCCCACCAGCCGGGTCACATCGTCGTCCCGCGTGAGATCCGCCGGAAAAACGTCCACCGATATCGCCTGCGGCTCCAGCTCGCGCCGCAAGGCCTCCAACCGACCCGCGTCCCGGGCTACAACCATCAGGTCGTAGCCGGCAGCGGCCAGCTGGCGGCAGAATTCCTTGCCGATCCCGGCCGATGCGCCGGTGACCAGGGCGAGTGGTCGGGTCGATTCAGGCACGGAGGCGGCTGTCAGCGCTGCAGTCCGCTGCGGGTGGCTGGCTCGAGCGGCCGATCCGCCGAGGCACCAGTCCGGGAAGGAAGCGTGCGGAGCCGACGGGTGGCCTCGAGCAGAACATCGTCGGTCTTACAGAACACGAACCGCACAGTGCTCTGGCCTCGCCCCTGGCGATAGAAGCTGGAGCCGGGCACTGGCGTCACCCCGATCTCCCGGGAGAGCCACACCGCGAAACCGGTGTCGTCGAGCTGGGGACCCGAAGGTACCAGGTCGCGCAGTCCGGAAAAATCCGAGAGGATGTAGTACGCCCCTTCCGGCGGAGTACAACGGAAGCCCGTTTCGGTGAGTGCGGAATGCAGCAGGTCTCGGCGAGCGCGGTAGCTCTGGGCCAGCCCGTCGTAGAACTCGGGTCCCAGTTCCTCGAGCGCCACCGCCACTCCTTCTTGCAGCGGCGCCGGCGCGCCTACGGTCAGGAAATCGTGCACCTTGCGGATCGCGTCCGTCATCTCCAGCGGAGCGATGATCCAACCCACTCTCCAACCGGTTACACTGAAGGTCTTCGAAGCCCCACTGATGGTGACCGTTCTGTTTCGCATCTCCGGCAGTGTGGCGATGGGGATATGATCCCCCTCGAAACGGATATGCTCGTAGATCTCATCGGTAATCGCGATGGCATCGTGCCGAATGCACAGCTCTCCAATGGCCTCCAGCTCCGCCCGGGTCAGTACTCTGCCTGCCGGATTGCTCGGAGTGTTGATGATGATGGCGCGGGTCTTGGCAGAGAACGCTGCAGCCAGGCGGTCGAGGTCCAGCGGGCACCCGGGCTCGAGCGGGACGTACACCGGGCTCGCGTCGGCCAGAATGGTGTCCGGCCCGTAATTTTCGTAGAACGGTTCGAACACGATGACTTCATCCCCGGGATTCACCAGGGCCAGCAG
>DATKJJ010000587.1:0-6694 GCA_035543695.1 Gemmatimonadales bacterium
CTGCTGGAGCGCACCCGGTTCCTCCAGGGGTTGACCCATCACCAGGTGTACGATTTGCTGCTCGACGCACACGTTCTGTTGATGCCCTCATTCTACGAGGGACTGCCCATCGCACTGCTGGAGAGTATGGCCTGTGGCTGCGTTCCCGTGGTGAGCCGCTTGCCAGGCATTACTGACCACGCCATCCAGGACGGTGAAAGTGGCCTTCTGGTGGAGGTCGGCGACACCGCAGGATTCGCCAACGGCGTAGCAACGCTGCACCAGAATCCCACCCTGTGGTCTCGCATGAGTGGCGCGGCCCACATCAGGGCTCAGTCGTGCTTCTCGGTTGAGGCCATGGGGAGGTCCTACCTGCGGCTGATCGAAGAGGCCCTCAAAGGCCGGTACCCGCTTCCTCGTCCCCGCAAATTCCAGCGAGCATTCGACCCAACCGTGTTCTCCTGGCGGGACTTCGTCCCTGACTCGCTGCGGCGATACGGACAGCGCGGCCGTCGCTGGTGGAGAACGGAGAGCCCATGGGCTTCGACGTTCAAGGCATAAAGTTCCTGCTCGCCGCCCGTCGGAGCGGAGTGCAGTTCGACCGCACGGCCATGATTGGCCGGCAGGAGCTGTTCATCGACCCAGTCACGCTGCACCGCCTGCTCCGCCGCTCCAGTCTGGCCGACGGTCCTGCGGAAACGGAACGGCTGCTCACTGAGGCGAGCGGATACGCTGAGCCGTTGCTCCGCCACCTGGGCGCCCAGCAGATCTCCTCGGTTGACGCGTCGCACTACGAGCAGGCCTCGCTGGTGCATGACATGAACCAGCCGATCCCGGAATCACTCAAGAGTGCTTTCTCGGCCGTGATCGATGCCGGCACCCTGGAGCACGTGTTTAACTTTCCGGTCGCCCTGAAGAACTGCATGGAAATGGTGCAGGAGGGTGGACATCTTCTGCTGATGACGCCGGCCAACAATTTCATGGGTCACGGGTTTTATCAATTCAGTCCGGAGCTGTTCTTTCGGGTTCTGTCTGCCGACAACGGCTATGAGGTCGTGAGAGCCATCGTCTGCGAAACCAGTCCAGACGCGCCCTGGTATGAGGTAGTGGATCCAGCCTTGGCAGGACGCAGGGTGGAGATGCTCAGCAGCGCTCCCATGTATCTCTTGATTCAGGCCCGACGAACCGAAAACACTGCGGTGTTCGAGGTGACGCCGCAACAGAGCGATTATGCCGTCATGTGGCAGGACAACGCCGCTGAGCGGAGGCTGCGCCAGTCGACCGGTCCTTCTCTGCCTCGCCGCGCGATGCGCGGGATGGCACGACGCCTCGGGGCAGCCTATCGCAAGGTGGCGCCCGCAGGTCTCCATCTCCGCAGCAAGCGCCCCGATTCCACCGTCTTTATTCCGGTAACGTGGGATCGCCCTGTGAGTACCCCGCCAAAATCGTGATGCAGCCTCTCGTTTCCATCATTCTGCCGGCATACAATGGCGCCCGATACCTGGCCGAGGCGATCGAGAGTTGCATCCGCCAGACCTATCGCAACTGGGAGCTCATCCTCATTGATGATTGCTCCGATGACGGGACGCCCGATATCATTGCCGAATTCCTGAGCCGGGACAACCGGATCAGAAGCATCCGGCACCAGCGCAACCGGAAGTTGCCTGAGGCGCTGAACACCGGACACGCGGCGGCTCGCGGCGAGTATTTGACCTGGACCTCGGATGACAACCGGTTGCTGCCTAGAGCGATCGAGGAGCTCACGGCCTACCTCGATCAGCACCCTGCAATCGGTCTGGTCTACGCCGACTCAGTGCTCATCGACGAGACAGGGAGCCGGATCCGCGATTACCCATCGCAGCCGGCGTCCAAACTGGCCTATATGAATGCGGTGGGTCCGTGTTTCCTCTACCGGCGAGAGGTCTACCAGAGCGTCGGCTCGTACGATCCCCGACTGTTCCTCGCCGAAGACTACGATTACTGGCTTCGAGTCTACCGGCGGTTCGAGATCGCGCGGCTGCCGAAAACACTGTACGAATACCGCTGGCACGGCCGGTCACTCACCAATACAGCTCCGGGCAACGCCGTCTGGGTCGGAGTGGAACAGACACTTCGAACGAATCTGCCGCACCTGACGCGTCCATCGCCGCCTGATCGCGCTCGCGGCTGGATCGTGGTAGGGGCCACCGCCGCGCGTCGGGGCGCTCCACTTCGTGCGATCGGTTCGTTCGTCCGCGCCCTTGGCGTGGCTCCGGGTTTTTCTCTGGGGTATATCGGTTCCAAGGTCCTGGAGAAGGCCAGGGCAGGTCTGGCCAACGGCAGGTCATCCGTCGGCTAGGCGTTGCCGCCCAGGAGTTCCACCACCCGGGCGGCGGCGCGGCCGGGGTCGCCCCACTCCACCGCTCGGCGCCTCATCTCTTCCTCCGGCCATACTCGAGAGCCATGAATCACCTCGCGAAGCGCCCGGGTAAAGCCGGCCTCATCGCCATGCGGAACCAGAAACTGCGGAGGAAGTAGCTCGGTCAGCCCATCGACCGCGTATGCGACCACGGGAACGCCGGCGCTGGCTGCCTGCAGCGCTGTCTGGGGCAAGCCCTCGAAGTGGGAGGGCAGCAACACAGCGTCCAGCAAAGGGATTAAATCTCCCGCATCCTGGCGCCAACCCAGGAAGGTGACGCGGGAGTCTATGCCCATCCGTTCTGCCAGCCGCTTGATCGCCGCCAGATCAGGTCCGTCGCCTATGACGACCAGATGCACGGGGAGATCGTCGCGGAGCAACTGTGCCGTGATCCGGAGTGCCGCATCCTGGCCTTTCTGCCGGAGCTGGACCCGTCCAACCACCCCCAACAAGAATCCTGGCGGGAGATTGTGTCTGGCCCGCAGAGTCTGACGCTCGGGCTGAGCTATCCCAGACTGAAGCGCTGCCGTTGGCGGATGAATTACCGCAGGCATTGGCAGAGCATAGCGGCCGGCCAGCTGGAGTGCGCCCGCTTTCGAGACGGTGAGCAACCGGTCGAACCGGGTCAGCAGCGACACGACCATTCTATCCCGTACCAACCCCAGCCGAGTGCCCAGACCGCTGGGCTGCTGCACCAGGTGCAGAAGTCCCCAGATAGGCAGATCGGCCGAGACTCTCCGAGCCGCGTCAACCACGGATTGACCTCTCTCGACCGTGGGCAAGTTCACCAGCACCGCGGCGGGATCAATGTTCCTGATCAGGGCCGCGAGCTCCCGAGCCACCGGTTCCCTGAGAAGCGGGTGAAGATTGGCCAACGTTCCGGGGTAGAGAGCCCGGCTACACCGATGAACTGCTACATGCTGGCCTGGCAGCGGGGCATACGCGTGCGGGTGCGATGTCCACGCCGACTGGCTCAACGCCAGGTGCACTTCGGCCTGCCGAGCCAGCGAGCGGGAAAGCTCGAGGAAGGACAGCTCCGCTCCGCCCAGGTTCTCCTCGTCGATGACCAGCAGAAGACGCATGGGCCGGACCAGCGGATCTGAATTGTCCCTTAAGGGTTTGCTCGAGGTTTCTAGGGCGCAGCGAAAAAGGTGGGGGCGGTATGCGCGGTCAGCCGGCGCCCCGCATGTAGAGCACCGCGGGAATGGTCTTCAGGAGAATCCCGAGATCCTTCCAGAGTGTCCATTCCCGGATATAGTCGATCTCCAGCCGGATGACCTCCTCAAAGTCCGTAATGAGGTTTCGGCCGTTGACCTGCCAGGGACCGGTAATTCCCGGCTTTACATCGAACCGGGTGTAGTGATGCTCCTCGTAGAGATCGACCTCGGCGGGCAGCGGCGGGCGGGGGCCGACCAGCGACATGTCACCACTCAAGACATTCCACAGCTGGGGCAGCTCATCCAGACTGGTTCTTCGCAGGAACGCTCCCAGCCGCGTGACCCGTGGGTCGTTCTTGATTTTGAACAGCCGGAGGTCATTGTAGAGGCTGCGAGTGGCCAGGTCCTCCCGCAGGGCCTCCGCGTCATGCACCATGCTCCGAAACTTGGTGATCTTGAACAATCTGCCACCGAGCCCTACCCGCGTCTGCCGGAAGAAGATCGGCCCCGGGGATGAGAGATAGATGGCGATGGCAATGAGGCCGAAGAGCGGGCAGAGGAGAGCCAGGCCTAGCCCCGAAACTACCACGTCCAGGGTGCGCTTTATCAGCAGCTGCCGCCCCCGAAGGCCCGGTCGGTTGAGAGCGATGAGCGGCGCGCCACGACTCCAGACCATACGGGACTCGAGGCCACCGACCACGAAGGTCCTCGGGATGGCGATGAGCTGGCAACCGGCGGCTCCGGCCGCGTCAATCACCAGGGCCAGCGCGCGATCGTCCAGCGGGCCGCTCAGCACTACCGTATCGGCCCGGTAGCGCTTCAGCGTTTGACACAGCCGGGAAAACCCTTCTTGACCCTGAAGGCCCAGTTCCTCCGGATCCAGGATCCCACCTACAGCGTAGGACCGAGCATCCGAAAGGGTAGGATGCTCCAGGGCCCGCAGCGTATGCTCTCCCCTGCTGATCAACAGCGCTCGGGCCGCACCCGGACCGATGGGCCACAGCTTGAGTACGGCCTGGTCGATGAGGTACCGCTCGGTAATCAGAGTGAGACCTATCAGTCCGGCCAGCAGGATGAAGCCGGGCAATAGCAGGACGGAGAAGTGGCTCCAGAGGTGACTCCAGAACGGAAGCGCGAGGCCCAGGGTTGCTCCAGCCACCAACCGGCCAGCATCGCGACGCCGATCACTTGCCCCATAGGTATCCACCGCAATCAGGCCCAGCAGCACCGCAGGCACCAGCTGGACCAGCGGAAGCCCGCCTGGGGGAATGATCTTGTTGACCAGCTCGCTGGTGGCGGACCCAAACCAGCCCACGTCGCGAACGCCCCGGACCACCACTCGCAGCAGCAGCAAGGCCACCATGTCGCCGGCGAGAAGGACGGATACGCGAACCGCCGTGCGCACCAAGTGGATGCGCATCATCTGTGGGGCCCGCTGGGTCAGAGCGAGTCTGGCTGGAGCTGTTTTAGTGGGGGGGATTCCGCCCGAAACCGCGCTGGGCGGTGGCGCGAGCTCTGGGGCCGCCGTGGAGCCGGAGAAGCGGGGCTTCAGTGAAGGCTGACCTACCGCAGACATGGTCCCAATCGCAAAATGAGCTCCGATCACTTCCTATATAAAGCCGACACAGAGTCGCCTTAGTCGTGTCGGTTTATGCCGTTTCAATGAAAACAAGGGGCTGGTAAGCAAGTCATGAGCCAACCCCCTCGAAGTCTCGGCGAACATAGTTAAAACAAAGCCAGCCGCAAGCCTACACTTCGCATAGGTAGATCGTGAAAAAGGAGAAATCAAGGCTGGGCGTACTGATTGGAGAACTACCCGGGTCAGAACGACACAAGGCTCCCGTACTGCTTTTTCATCCATTCGCGGTACCTGCCATCCATAGCTGTCCTCCACCAATCCTCGTGCTCCAGGTACCACGTGACCGTATAGCGTAAACCGCTCTCCAGGGTCTCCTCCGGCCGAAACCCAACCTCCCGCTCGATCTTGCTGTTTGACGTGGCATAGCGCCGATCGTGCCCGGGGCGATCTGCCACATGCGTGATCAGGGATGCCGCTCCAGCTGGCCCCCCTGCCGGACTTCGAGGATACCGCCGGCCGAGCAACGGATCCTCGGCAAAGCACTGATCCAGAAATGCCGCGAGCTGGCGCACCAGGTTGAGATTGGTCGATTCCGACTGGCCTCCCACGTTGTACGTCTCACCCTCGCGGCCGTGAAGCAGAACCTGTTCGATCGCGCGGCAATGGTCATGGACATGGAGCCAGTCGCGCACCTGAAGGCCATCGCCATAGATGGGGAGCGGCTTGCCCTCGAGGACATGCAGGATGACGAGCGGGATCAACTTCTCCGGATGCTGGTAGGGGCCGTAATTGTTCGAGCAGTTCGTTAGCGAGACCGGAAGTCCGTAGGTGCGATGATACGCCCGCACCAGATGATCGCTGGCCGCCTTGCTCGCGGCATAGGGCGAGCTGGGATCATAGGGGCTTTCTTCGGTGAACGGTGGATCGTCCGGACCGAGTGACCCGTACACTTCGTCGGTTGAGATGTGGTGAAACCGGGGATTGTTCACCCCAGAAGACTCGTCCAGCCAGACCGTTCGGGCGGCTTGGAGCAGCTGGTGCGTACCGAGAACGTTGGTTTGGAGAAAGGGATCGGGACCCGCTATGGATCGGTCCACGTGCGATTCGGCGGCAAAGTGCACCAGCCGGGATATCGCATGCGCTCGCAGCAGGCCTTCAACCAACCCCGGGGTTCCAATGTCACCCTGGACGAACTTGAGCCGCTGATCGGTGAGAGCCGATCCCAGACTGGCGAGGTTCCCCGCGTAGGTCAACGCATCCAGCACGACGATCGAGTCGTCAGGATGCTTCTGCAGCCAGTAATGGGTAAAGTTGGCGCCGATGAAGCCCGCGCCACCCGTGATCAGGAGGTGGGACACTGGGTCACCGGGGCAAAGAAGAGGCGCTAGTACTCGAGGGGCAAGGCAACACGCCGCCCGTCCCGGGCGGACAGGTAGGTGGCGATGAGAATTTCGAGGGAGTGGAGGCCCTCACGGCCATCAGTGTCGGGCTTGGCTTCTCCCCGGAGTGACTGGATCACGTTGTCGTAGTAGAGCGGGTGGCCAAAGCCGTATACCGAGGTTGTCTCGTAGCTGGCCTGCT
>DATKJJ010000588.1:0-2797 GCA_035543695.1 Gemmatimonadales bacterium
ACGAGGCGAGCGCCAGCAGGGCTACGATCGAGTCCAGCAACAACGCATGGGGGCCCGCGCCGGCCAGCAGGGAGGCGAAACCGACCAGCAGGATCCGCTCCGCCCGCTGCGCGATCCCCACCTTGCAGTCCAGCCCCAACCCCTCAGCGCGCGCTCTGGCATAGGAGACCAGCAGCGACCCCAGAATGGCGACCATGCAGAGGATGATGGCGAGATTCCGGTAAGCCACGTCCGGCGCGGTGAGCAGGAACGCGCCGATTCCGATGAAGGTCGCGCCATCACCCACCCGGTCCAGGGTGGAATCGTAGAAGGCGCCGAACCGGGTCACCATGGCTCCGCTCCGCGCCACCTGGCCATCCAGCGTGTCCGCCACTCCGCTCAGCAGGAGCAGAGTACCGCCCCAACGGATGTGGCCGGTGGCGTACGCCACCGCAGAGACGAGAACCAGACCGGTTCCCACGGTGGTGATCGTGTTGGGCCGCACCCCGGAGCGTATGAGCCGCTGAACCAGGGGGTTTACTGTGGCGTAAAACGGCTTCTCCAGAGCACGTAGCAGCTTCACCGTCGGCTCGATCCTCGCAGGAACGGGTGATCAAAATTGCCGCGAAAGGATAACTGCCAGAACCGCTTAGGGCAATTAGTACCTTGATCAGTGATACAGGAGAGCAGCCACCCGCCGTTTCCGGAACTGCTCCAGCCCGCGACTCCAACTTTCCACGATTTCACCTGCCGACACTCCGCGCTCGATCTGCTCTCGAAGGACCGGTCCCCCCGCCAGACGATCGAAGTGCGCCGGTATCCATTTGAACTGTTCCCGGTGGGCCGTCCTGATCACACTCAGCAGATGGACCGCGGTGGCAGTGGGATCGTACGAGGAGCGATCGGCTACCTCCAGCCGGATCCCGGCCAGGGCGCTGTCGGCATACTTGGCGTCTCCGGGCTTTCGCGGCGTGAACTGGACCCCATGAAATCGCACCCCCGGAAGGGCGGCTGCGCGAATTGCTGTCAGGACACTGGCCGTGTCCAGCCAGGGAGCGCCCACCTGCTCGAACGGAGCGTCCGATCCCCGTCCCACCGACAGATTGGTCCCCTCGAAGAGGCAGGTGCCCGGGTAGTGAAACAGACTTTCCAGTGAGCGAAGATTGGGACTGGGTGGAATGAAGGGCAGGCCCGTCTGGTCCAGCGCCTGGTCTCGCCGCCAGCCGGCCACCGGAATCACCCGCAGATCAACCCGGATCTGCCGATCCCCCGCGGCAAGGCGGGCCAGCTCGCCCAGAGTCAATCCATGCCGCATGGGCACGGCGAGGCTGCCCACTGTGGAGGAGAAGGCGGGATCGAGCACGTTGCCCTGCACCAGGCCGCCGATCGGGTTGGGCCGGTCGAGTATCAGCACCGGCAGCTGCCGGCGGGCCGCTGCCTGCATCACCTCGATCGTCGTGGCCAGGTAGGTGTAGTAGCGGGCGCCGGCATCCTGCAAATCCACCAGCATCAGGTCGATGCCCTGGAGCATCTCATCGCTGGGGGCAGAACTCCGGCCATAAAGACTGTAGATTGGAAGCCCAGTGGCCGAATCTTTCGAAGACGCAACCAGAGCGCCCGGATCGGCCGCCCCCTGAAATCCGTGCTCGGGGCTGAACAGCGCCACCAGCCGGATCCCGGCATCACGCAGCCGCGTCACGTCGCTGATTCCCTGTGCATCCACGCCGGTCTGGTTGGTTACCAGACCGACCCGTCGGTTGCGGACGAGTCGCACGCTGTCGCTCAGCAGAACCTCGATGCCCGGCCGCGTGCGATCGTGGACCGCGCCCGGGCCCGCTGCCGCCGCGCAGCCGATACACCACCCCCCGATTCCGATTAGGGCCAGAGCTCTGTGCAATCCAAGTACCTCGTAGTGGCTTTGCTCGTGGTAGGGGCCTGCGGCAGAAGCAGCACCGTGCCGCCACCCCAACCGGCACAATTTCCGGGGCAGCCGGCGCCGCCGGAGGTGAACATCGACGCGCTGCTCGAGACCCTCTCCCTGCGAGACCGCATCGCGCAGCTGGTCATTCCCTGGATCCCCGGATCCTACGCCGCATTCGATGACGAGGCCTTTGCCCGCATGCAGGCTTGGGTGGACTCTCTGCATGTCGGCGGTTTGCTGGTGTCCGTGGGATCACCGCTCGATGTCGCGGCCAAGCTCAACCGCCTGCAGGAGCGCTCCGCCCTGCCGCTGTTGGTCGGGTCCGACCTCGAAGCCGGAACCGCCATTCGGCTGAACGGCGGAACCCCCTTTCCTCCCAATATGGGCATCGGCGCAACGGCCCGGGACTCCGACGCCTATGAGCTGGGGCGAATCACGGCGCTCGAGGGGCGCGCGGTAGGCATTCACCTGGCCTTTGCGCCGGTGGCCGATGTCAACAACAATCCGGCCAACCCCATCATCAATGTTCGCTCCTTCGGCGAAGATCCCCTGGCCGTGGGCCGGATGGTATCCGCCGAGGTTCGGGGCCTCCAGGACAACGGGATGCTGTCCACCGCCAAACATTTCCCGGGACACGGCGATACCGGTACCGATTCTCATCTGGTTCTTCCCGTCCTCTTCAGCAACTGGGCCCGTTTGGATTCGGTCGAGCTGGTTCCCTTCCGCAGCGCCATAGCCGCCGGCGTCACCGCGATTATGTCGGCTCACATCGCCCTGCCCGGCATGGACGGCGGGCTCATGCGGCCCGGCACCGTGGCTCCCAACATACTCACCGGCATCCTGCGTGACTCGCTCGGCTTCAAGGGACTGGTGATCACCGACGCCCTGAACATGGGC
>DATKJJ010000589.1:0-2123 GCA_035543695.1 Gemmatimonadales bacterium
CAGAGGCCGGTCTTGGAGAATGCCGGCCGTTCTCTTGCTCCTGGCACTGGCTTCCGCTCTCGCGTGGCTGACCCTCGGACGATCCTTCGGAGCCGCCGAGCCGTCGGCGAGCCGCCTGGCCGTGCTTCCCTTCACGGTCCCCTCAGCTAGACAATTCAGCTACCTCGGGGAAGGAATGGTGGATCTCCTAACCCGGAACCTGAATGGCGTGGGAGACCAGGTGACAGTCGACCCAGGGCGGGTGATGTCGGAGCTCGACGCTGGCGAGAAGGGCGGCGTGCGGGATGTCCAGAGCGGTCTCCAGATAGCCCGCCGGCTCGGCGCTGGGCGATACATCCTGGGCAGCGTCCATGTCGCGGGCGCGCACCTGCGTATCCAGGCGCAGCTCTACAAGGAGGGTTCCGGCACGCCGGAGCCGATCGCGCAAGCATTCGCCGAAGGAGACAGCACCGCGCTCTTCGATCTCGTGGATCGACTCTCCGCCCAGCTGCTGGTGGGTGGCGATCGGAGCCAGGGGGCCCGCCTGGCGCAAACGGCTGCAGTCACCACGAGGTCGCTCCCGGCGCTCAAGGCGTACCTTGACGCGGAGCGAAATCTTCGAGCCGCCCGGTTCGATTCGGCCGTCGCCGGGTTCCAGACCGCCACATCGCTCGACAGCACATTCGCGCTGGCGCACTACCGACTGGGAGTGGCAGCCATGTGGAACGGGCGCATGGGCCTCTTGGCGCCGTCCATCGCCCGTGCGCGAGCCCTCGTCGACCGGCTGGGTGATCGTGATCGTGCCCTGCTCTCCGCATTCGCTGATATGGCGCGAGGCCTTCCGGACGCCGCCGAGCGGCAGTATCGCGCGATCCTGGAGAAGTATCCGGACGACCTCGAAGCCCGGTTCCAGCTCGCCAACGTTCTTTATGCTTACAACGCGCCACGGGGGCGGCCCCCAGGCGAGGCCAGGGAGCAGTATGAGTACGTGCTGGAGGTGGACCCCAAGTTCATTTGCCCGATATGACCCATGTTCGACCTCGCCGTGCGCGAGGACGACTGGGCAAAGGCCGACACGCTGATCCGGCGGAAGTTTCCCCAAGGTCTGCCCTTGGACGTGCGCGTCATGTTCGCCATCCTCCGCCAGGACACCGCGAGCCTGCGTTTGCTCCAGCAGGAGGGGAAGGAGGCAGCGGGCCAGAAGGGACGGAAGACCGATCAGGCCCTAGAGGCCGGGCTCAGCCTGGGCAACTACCTCGAGGACTTGGAGCGGGCGGCGGAGTTCACCCGGTTCAGCACCCAGGCTTCGGTCCCGGCGCGGGCTAAGGTCCCCGCTCACCTGCAGCTGGCAAAGCTCGCGGTGGCCGGGGGCCGCTGGAGTGTGGCGAAGCCGGAGTTCGCCGCGGTCGCCCGTTTGGGAGAGGCCGACTCGGCCCTAATCGGTCGGGCACTCGCGGCCTCGCTCCCCTTTCTTGGCGTACCGAAGAGCGATCTCCGGAGCATTCGCGATGAGGTGAAGGCCTGGAGCCCAGGACACAACCCGGCAAATCCACTACAGGAGTGGGTCCGCCCGCTCGCACCGCATCTGCGTCTCTATCTGCTCGGCCTCCTGAGTGCGCGGCTGGGCGACGGGCCCGAAGCGCTCCGGCTAGCAAGCGCACTGCAGACCTACCCCGCTCCGCCGGAGTCGCGCAGCATCGTGAGGAGTCTGACCCAGACGATCCGCGCGGATGTCGCAGCCGAGTCTGGGCGGACCAACGAGGGGTTGACGCTACTCGAGCAGGTTCATGGAGAGATCCCTTTCGAACTGCTCGGCCTGCAGGCCTTTGCCGAGGAGCACGCCCGCTACCTCCGGAGCAGACTGCTGTTTCTGGCCGGGCGCGACGAGGAAGCATTGCGGCTGGTCGAGAACGCGTTCGCAGGAACGCCGGGCGAGCTGCACTTCCGGGCTCCGGCCCACCTGCTTGAGGCCGAGATCCACCAGCGGCTCGGCGACAAGAAAGCGGCGGCTGAGCACTACACGCGATTCATCGCCCTGTGGCGGTCCTGCGACCCACCGTTGCGTCCGATCGTGGAAGGAGCGAGGACGCAGCTGGCTCGAATGGTAGGGGAGCCACGCTAGGGTGCCAGTAGTCTGCCGTGTA
>DATKJJ010000590.1:0-3679 GCA_035543695.1 Gemmatimonadales bacterium
TGTAACGCGGTGCGAGTCACCTTGGTGGGGTCGATGACCCCGGCCTTGACCAGATCCTCGTAGGTATCGGTCGCGGCGTTGTAGCCGAAGTTCTTGTCCTTCGAATCCTTGACTCGGCCCACCACGATCGACCCCTCCGCGCCGGCATTCTCGGCGATCAGGCGAATCGGCTCTTCCAGCGCTCGCCGGATGATTGCGATGCCGATCTTCTCCTCCTCCGTCCCCCTGATCCGGTCCAGCGCGCTCTGCGCCCGGAGCAGCGCAACCCCACCGCCAGGCACGATCCCTTCTTCGACCGCGGCGCGGGTGGCGTGCAGCGCGTCCTCGACCCGAGCCTTCTTCTCCTTCATCTCGGTCTCGGTGGCGGCACCAACATTGATGATGGCCACGCCGCCGGCCAGCTTGGCCAGCCGCTCCTGCAGCTTCTCGCTGTCGTAGTCGCTGGTGCTCTTCTCGATGGCGCTCCGGAGCTCGGCGATCCGGCCCTGGACCTCCTCCGGGTTGCCCTTGCCATCGATAATGGTGGTCGCGTCCTTGTCGATCACCACCCGTTTGGCGCGGCCGAGACCCTCGAGGGTCACGTTCTCCAGCTTGAGGCCAAGCTCCTCGGAGATGACCTGCCCGCCGGTCAGCACCGCGATGTCTCGGAGCATCTCCTTGCGCCGATCACCGAAACCTGGCGCCTTGACGCCAACCACCTTCAGCGTGCCCCGGAGCTTGTTCACCACCAGGGTCGCCAGCGCCTCGCCTTCTATATCCTCGGCGATCAGCAGCATCGGCTTGCCGGTCTGCGCCACCTGCTCCAGGAGCGGGAGTAGCTCCTTCATCGCGGAGACCTTCTTGTCGTGGATCAGGATGTAGGGATCCTCCAGCACCGCCTCCATCTTCTCCGGGTCGGTCACGAAGTAGGGCGACAGATAGCCCCGATCGAACTGGGTCCCGTCCACCGTCTCCAGTGTGGTCTCCAGACCCTTCGCCTCTTCGACGGTGATGACGCCGTCCTTGCCCACCTTCCCCATCGCCTCCGCGATCAGGTTCCCGATCTCCTTGTCATTGTTCGCGGAGATGGTCCCCACCTGGGTGATTTCCTTCTTGCCGGTGGAGGGAACCGAGATGCTGCGGAGCTGCTCGACCACGGCCTCGACGGCCCGGTCGATCCCCCGCTTCAGCTCCATCGGATTGGCCCCGGCGGTCACATTCTTGAGGCCTTCCCGGAAGATCGCCTGGGCGAGCACCGTCGCCGTGGTGGTGCCGTCGCCGGCGAGATCGCTGGTCTTGGTCGCGACCTCCTTCAGCAGCTGGGCTGCCAGGTTCTCGATCGGGTCGCTCAGCTCGATCTCCTTGGCCACGGTGACGCCATCCTTGGTCACGGTGGGGGAACCGAATTTCTTATCGATCACGACGTTGCGGCCCTTGGGGCCGAGGGTGATCGCCACGGCGTTCGCCAGCTGGTCGATACCCAGCTTGAGCTTGGCGCGTGCCTCAGTACTGAACAGAAGTTCTTTCGATGCCATATATGTCCTCAATTCTTCAGTAAGCTGCATCAGCCAATCTTGGCCAGAACGTCGGACGCTTTGATGATGATGAGCTCATCACCGCCGACTTCGTACGGGGTCCCGCTGTACTTGCCGTAGATCACGCGGTCGCCCGGGTGAATGTCCATCTTGACCCGATCGCCCTTCTCGATCCGCCCGGGTCCCACGGCGATCACTTCGCCCCGGGTGGGCTTTTCCTTGGCGGTGTCGGGGATATACAGGTGTCCCCGCTTCGCTTCCGAATCCTCCAGCGGCAGGATCACGACCCGATCCTCGAACGGATGGATCTTGATCCCGGGTCTGGTCTTCATAGCAGTGGCCATCGAACTCTCCAATCTGAGCTGCGTGATAGGTGACCGGCGGTTACCGAGGCTGAAAGTGGAGTGCGTCTCGCAGACTCTGTAACTCTCGGTAGTAGTAGAGCGGCGTCGGCCGCTTGCCGTTGAACTTGAGCCGTTTGAGAAAGGCGATCTCCTCATCGCTCGCGTTACCCCGGAGCGCCGGATCGTCCAGGAACTCCAGAAGACCCGGCTCTTCCACCGGCTGGTCGTCGGATTTCTTCTCGATAAACTCGAACCGCTTGACGTGCCCCGAGACCACTCGGTGATCCAGGACGACGTCGACAGCAAAGGTCGCGAGATCGATGTTCCAGGATTCGATCAGCGGCTCGAGGAACGAGACGCAGTGCTCGGCGGAGAGGTGGAAGATGTCGGTGTCGAGGAACTCCAGCACGATCACCCGGGTCTCCTCGTAGCTGCGGTGGCTCAGCTCCGCCACCATATGCAGCCAGTGGTCGTTCTCCAGCTCCTGCCGGGCCACGCCCTTGACCACGTCGAGCAGCGTCTGGGTGACCAGCCGCTCCAGCTCGCCGAACGCCTCCTTCTCGAAGATGGCGCGGAGGTCGGCCGACTTCTCCGGCGCACATTTCCGGAGGAGGACGTCGCGAACCTCGCGGAACAACGGCGCCGGGTCCTCCGCCAGCTCCTTCTTGAGCTCCCGCTTCCGCTGCAGATCGGCCAACCGCGCCAGCTCTCCCTGGGGCAGCTTGAGAAACCGGTCCATCTTCTCGTAGATGTCGGTGCGGTTGGGGGCCGGGGGCGCCTTGCGCCGAGTCAGCAGCTGGGAGATGTACGACTCGGTGACCTGGGCGGCGCGGGCGAGTTCCCGCTGCTCCAGGCCGAACTCCTCCAGTCGCTGCCGGATGATCAAGGAGACGTCCATAGAGAGTCCTCGGGCTGAGCTCAGGGTTGATTAACACAGTTAAGTTAATCGATAGCACCCCGTTGGGCAAGTTGAGGACTGTTACTTGACAAATTCAGTAAAGCAGGCTAAGTTGCAGTCAGTTAATGACATCACATAGTGGGACCGCCACTATTCAACCATAGATTCCAAGGAGCTCTCATGTATTCACGTCACGTTAGCTGCACGCTCAAGCCGATTACGCGGGCTGAGTTGGGTCAGATGTTCGACCGGGAGATTCTGCCGGTCTTGCAGAAGCAGAACGGCTTCAATGACGAGATTGTGTTCGTGGACCACGATGGCCGGCAGGTCCTCGCCATCAGCTTGTGGGACAGCAAGGAAAGTGCGGACAACTACAGCCGCGAGACCTACCCCCAGGTGCTCAAGACGCTAGCGAGAGTCATCGAGGGTACGCCGCAGGTACGTAATTACGAGGTTGCTTTCTCGACCGCCCACAAGACCGTCGCCGCCATCTAACAAGCCGGCGAAGGTGTTGGAACCGGGGGAAGAGCTGCTTGGCGGCTCTTCCCCTTGGTGTGTCCGGCAGTCACTCCTGCTCCCTGATCCGGCGCAGCTCGCGCGCAGCCACCACCAAATCCAGGGTGTGCACCCGCGTCGTCCGGCTGGCCTCCAGCGCCTGAGCCAGCCGGCTCAGTCCCGCATGGGCCAGCACGATCTCCGCCTCGGCAACGCTGGTCAGATCGGTGCTCCGGGTAATCGCATCGCGCACGGCGTGATAGAGGTCGTCCGCGCTGAACGGCTTGAGCATGACCCGCACCGGAATGTCATCCGGGCCGATGTGCGGCACCGCATCGGGATTGGCCGACATGCAGAGCACCGCCACACTGGGCCGGTACCGGGCCAGCGTTTCCGACACCTGCCGCCCATCGATACCGGGCATCGAC
>DATKJJ010000591.1:0-2153 GCA_035543695.1 Gemmatimonadales bacterium
TTCACCATCGGATTCGGCCGCCGCTTTGCCACCTACAAGCGCGCCAATCTCATCTTCCGGAACATCGCGCGGCTCCGAAGGCTGCTGGTGGATCCATGGCGGCCGGTGCAGATCATCTTTGCAGGCAAGGCCCATCCGGCCGACAACCCCGGCAAGGAAGTGCTCCAGTCAGTGTACCAGTTCACCCGCGACCCGGCGTTCGAGGGCCGCGTCGCCTTTCTGGAAGACTACGACATGCACCTGGCGCATCTCATGGTGCAGGGCGTGGACCTCTGGCTCAATCTTCCGCGGGTTCCCCTCGAAGCGTCGGGCACCAGCGGCATGAAGGCGGGCCTCAACGGCGTACCCCAGCTCAGCACGCTCGATGGCTGGTGGCAGGAGGGCTACGACGGGCTCAGCGGGTGGGCCCTCTCGCCGGTGCCCGACGATGAGGATGCCGATGCCGCCGATGCCGCCGACTTGTATCGGCTGCTCGAGGACCAGATCGTCCCGCTCTACTACACCCGTAACTCGCAGGGTGTGCCGCTCGGCTGGGTTGAGAAAATGCGCCACGCCCTTCGACTCGCCGGCGGACGGTTCACCGCCCGCCGGATGCTGCGAGACTATGTGCAGGAGTATTACGCGACGGCGATTTACGGAGAGACGTCGGGCGACGATCCTCCCACGGCTTGAGGCAGCCAGATGGCGACTTTGCGGCAGCCGCCCCGGCAGCCGGTAACCTCGATTCCGTCGCTTCGGACCACCGGAGGCCAGCCGGTCTCCGTGGTTCACATAGCAGCGGAATACCATCCCTACGCCCGGACCGGAGGCCTCGCCGAAGCCGTCAGTGGCCTCGCCAACTTTCAACGCGCAGCCGGGCTCGACGTCGCCGCTATCCTGCCCCTATACCGCACGGTTCGAGATGCGGACCCGGACCTCGAGCCGGTGGGACAGCCCTTTCTGGTGCCCATGGGATCCCACTCCGAGGAAGCGCGAATCTTCAGGGCGGCTGGACCGCGGGCCGGCCCGCAGGTCTACTTCGTCGAGCACTTGGACTATTTCAACCGTCACGGGATCTACGGCGAGAACGCGATCGACTATCCCGATAACGCTCGCCGCTTCGCCTTCTTCGCCCTGGCTGCGGTCAGCGCGCTGCCCCGGCTGGTGCCTGGCCCCATTGTGCTGCATGCCCATGACTGGCACACCGCGCTTTCGTTGGTGTATCTCCGTACCCGGCTTCACGACCGATACTCGGCGGATTCGACTACCGTGCTCTCGGTGCACAACCCGGGGTATCAGGGCCACTTTCCACCCGAGGTGATGCCCGAGATCGGATTGTCATGGGAGCTGTACAACTGGAGGCAGCTGGAGTGGTATGGCAAGGTCAACTTCCTGAAAGGTGGCCTCGCCTTCGCGGACTTCGTCACCACGGTGAGCCCGACCCAAGCCGAGGAGCTGCGCACGCCCGGCGGTGGGTTCGGCCTGCACGACGTCTTCACCTGGTTGGGGGAGCGGCTGGTCGGCGTGCTCAACGGGATCGATCAACGAGCTTGGGATCCCGCCACCGACGCGCAGATCACGGCCCAGTACTCCGCCGAGAATCTGGAAGGGAAGCGCCGTTGCAAGGCGGCTCTTCAGCGGTCATTCGGCCTGCCCCAGCGGCGTAAGGTTCCGCTCTTCGGCATGACTGGACGGATGGTCACCCAGAAGGGGCTGGATCTGATTCTGCAAAGTGACGAGCTGCTGGCGCTGGATGCGCAGCTCGTCTTCCTCGGCAGTGGGGAGCAGAAGTACGAGAGCGCGCTGGTGGAGCTGGCGTCGTCCGCGCCGGACCGGATCGGCGTGCAGCTGGACTTTACCGACCGGCTGGAGCACCGGCTGATGGCGGGCGCCGACCTATTTCTGATGCCGTCCCTATACGAGCCGTGCGGCCTGACGCAGATGCGGGCCCAGCGCTACGGGGCACCGCCAATCGTGCGGAACGTGGGCGGTCTGGCCGATACCGTCGCGGACGAGGTGACGGGCTTTTCATTCGACGCCTATACCCCGGAGGCGTTTCAGGAAGCGGCCTTCCGGGCCCTGGACCGGTTCCGTCATCCGGCGAAATGGCAGTCTGTCGTGCGCCAGGGAATGGCGAGTGATTTCAGCTGGGAGCGCTCTGTGGCCACCTACAT
>DATKJJ010000592.1:0-4580 GCA_035543695.1 Gemmatimonadales bacterium
CCGTCGGCCACCACCAGCTTGCGGTGATTTCGCGAGACATTGGAGACGAGGTCGATCAGCTCCGGAGGGTGGAACGATCGCACCTCGACGCCCGCCTTCCGCAGGTAGCGCCAATACCCCCGCGACGTGCTCATCGACCCGAACCAGTCGTACAGCACCCGGACGTGAACGCCTTCCCGGGCCCGCCTTGCCAGCAGCTCGGCAAAGCGCCATCCGGCGGCATCACTGCGGATGATGTAGTTCTCGAAATGGATCCACTGCTGGGCCTGAGCGATGGCCTCGAGCATGGCCCCGTAGGTGTCGGGTCCGTCGATCAGGAGGTCGACCCTGTTGCCGGGTACCGGCCGTCCTCCGGCTGCACGGTTGATGGCGCAGGTGACCGATTGTTCGGCCGGGATCATACGTAGGCCGGTCACGCTGCTCCCAGACCGAGCCTCTTCTCGTGAGGGCGGAGGGCCTCGAGCATGAAGGCGATGTGTTGGTCCAGCGGTACTCCCAGCTCCGCTGCTCCCTGCAACACGTCCTCCCGGCTCACGCCACGGGCAAACGCCTTGTCCTTGAGCTTCTTCTTGACGCTGGAGACCTCGAGATCCTGTAAGCTACGCGAAGGGCGCACCAGGGCGCACGCCACCAGGAACCCGGCCAGCTCGTCGACCGCAAAGAGCGCCCGCGCCATGGCGGTGTCGCGAGGAACGCCGCTGTAAGTGGCGTGACCCAGAATCGCGCGCTGCATCGGCTCGGGAAGCCCACGGGCAGCCAGCAGCCGGACGCCTTCGGCGGGATGTCCCTCGGTAGGTGAATGTTCCTGGTTGGGGTGGCGTTCATAATCGAAGTCGTGCAGCAGACCCACCAGGCCCCAGTCATCCGGGTTCTCGCCGGCGCGCTCCGCCATGGCCCTCATGGCGATCTCCACCGCGTACATGTGTTTTCGGAGCGCGTCCGAGGCGGTGAACTCCTGCATGAGCTCATCTGCTTCGTCGCGGGTCATGGTGACCATCATCCGTTTCCCGTCATTGCTGAGGGGGCTGGGGATAGCCCGCCGAAAGCGCCACCCGGCTGGCCAGCTCGCCGTCGAGGCTGATCTCGAAAGCATACTGGCCCGGGCGCGGCAGGGGAACGTCGAACACCAGCACCGCTCCGGCCTCGACATCCACCACCCCAGCCGGGGGCTCGCCGAACTGGACGGTGCCCTCTCCCCCCAGCAACTCGTTTCCTTCCTCGTCAACGAACCGGATTCTGATGGTATGCACCCCGATCTCAGTGCGCCGGCCCTTTACCCGCAGAACCAGGTGGGTGCGGGGATACACCGCCGGAAAGTTGGAGAGCCAGACGTGCTGAAAGATGCCGAGTACACTCAGCTTGCCCTGCTGATCGATCAGGGCGTAATCGGCCACCACGGCAAAATCGAGATGCAGCTCAGTTGACCCGGATGGATGTGATGACGTCGTTTTGACGGATCGAATTCACGATGTCCATGCCCTGGGTGACCTGGCCGAAGACCGTGTGGACCTTGTCGAGATGCGGCTGGGGGCTGTGGCAGATGAAGAACTGACTGCCACCGGTATCTTTGCCGGCGTGTGCCATGGAGAGAGTGCCGGCGGTGTGCTTGTGGGTATTAAGGTGGGTTTCACACTTGATCTTGTAGCCGGGCCCGCCGGTCCCCACCCGCGGGTTGTTGGGGTCCTTGGACAGCGGATCGCCCCCTTGAATCATGAAGTTAGAGATCACCCGATGGAACCGGGTCCCATCGTAAAACTCGCTGTTGGCGAGCTTCTCAAAGTTCTGGACCGTGCCGGGAACCTCCTTGTCGAACAGCTCAGCCACGATGGTTCCCTTGCTCGTCTGAATGGTAGCGGTCTTCGGCATGAACGCTTTCTCCTGGGTGGAATTGCTGGAGCTAATGTAATCCACACCTACGCCGTAAAGGCGGCCCGAAGCGATTCCAGAGTGGCTTGCCACGACGCGGGATCACCAGCCGCGGGAGAACAGCTGTTCCCGGTGCAGGCGTATCCGCGGGGAGATTGTCCGGCGGCCAGCATGCCCTGGAGCGCAGGGGGGAGACCTTCGCCAGTGGCCGCCTCCGGGGTCAACAGTTGCACGGCCCGGCGCGGAATAAAGCCCGCGAGGGCAGCCAGGTGCATATTCTGCACCCCAGGGTCGTGGTGGCGCCCGACCACGACCAGGTGAGTCACCGGGTTGACATGCCAATCGACCGCCAACAGGTAGCTGGCCGCGTACAGTCCCAGTTCGGCGGCACGCCCGGCAAACGTGGCGAGAACTGCCGTCGCGCGCTCCTGCCACTCGGGCCGGCCGGTAAGTGCATGCAGCCGTAGCGCGACCACTCCCGCCACACCGTTGGCCGAAGGCGTGGGTGTATCCTGCACCGGCTTGGCGCGGGCGGGCAGCAGGCCGGCCTGATCGCTGCGGCCGCTGGCGGTGTCGAAGAGGCCGCCCTCCTCCCGGTCCCAGTAATCCGACCAGACGCGCCCCATGATCTGGAGCGACCAGTCCAGCCATTCGCGATCTCCGGTTACCTCGTAGGCGTCGAGTGCCGCTGCCGAGGTCTGCACCTGATCGTCGAGCAGTCCGGTGACACCTCCGGGTGTATGGGCGACGGCATCGGGACTCTCATTCTCCTGTCTGACGCGTTGCAGTGTCAGCAGGGCGTGACCGGTGGCCCATTCGTCAGCCAGGACCGCACCCGCGCGGAGCATGGCGGAGGCCATCATGGCATTCCAGCCGGTGTAGCGGGTGCGATCTACGAATGGAACTGGCCGGCGATCACGCTCGAGGCGCAACTTGCTCTGCGCCGTTCGCAGCAGCAGCTCGGTTTCCTGTTCGCTTCGGCCGGTGCGGAGCGCAATCTGGGGAATAGTGGCAGCCACAAACAGCACGTTCTTGCCGGGGTTGTGGTGCATCTCTCCGGCCGTGCCGATGTCGTAGTAATCGGCCGCGACGTCCAGCTCCTCAGGAGTGAGGACCACCGCTGCCTCTTCCCGGGTCCAGGTGAAATAGTCGCCGTCGTCCTCCAGTCCTACATCGGCGTCCTGACTGGCGGCATACCCTCCCGCGGGATCGGAGGCGACTTCCCGCACCCAGTGCACGATGCCTCGCGCCACCTCGGCGTACTCCTCGGTCCCGAAGAGCGCATACGCGTCCACATAGACCTTGAGCAGTTCCGAGTTGTCGTAGGACATCTTCTCGAAGTGGGGCACGATCCACCGGGCGTCCACGCTGTATCGGTGAAAGCCGCCACCGAGCTGATCGTGCATTCCACCGCGAGCCATGCCCTGGAGGGTTCGATCGATGATGGTCCGAACCTGATCGGACGGTTGGTCGTACCACCGATGCAGCAGGAGACTGAGTGCTCCGGGATGGGGAAACTTCGGCTGGCTGCCGAAGCCTCCGTTCACCCGGTCGAAAGCGTCGGTCATCTGGGAGACGGCCCGATCCAGCAGCGCGGGCGAGACCTCCCCTGGAGCCGCTTCATTCAGCTGCTCATCGAGAACCCGCCGGATAGCCTGGGCCTGAGCCTGGACCTGATCCCTGCGGCTCTGGTAGGCATCGAGCACACTCGCCAGGACGGTGCGAAAGCCGGGTCGCCCGAATTTTCCGTCCGGGGGGAAGTAGGTGCCGCCGAAGAACACCTCACCCCGAGGCGTGAGAAAAGCGGTCAACGGCCAGCCGCCCTGCTGAGTCAGCATCTGCACCGCGCGCTGATAGCGAGCGTCCACATCGGGGCGCTCGTCGCGGTCAACCTTGATGCAGATGAAGTTGTCGTTGAGGAAGGCGGCCAGATCGGGGTTCTCGTACGACTCACCATCCATGACGTGACACCAATGGCACCACACGGCCCCAATGTCGAGCAGCACCGGCCGGTCGCGGGCTTCGGCGGCGGCAAAGGCCTCCGGTCCCCAGGGATACCAATGAATCGGCTGGTGAGCGGCAGACTGCAGATAGGCTGAGGATGACTGGCTCAGGCGATTAGTACTCATGGGCGGGAATCTATTCCGCGGCTTCGCGCCATGTCGGTGATTTTCGACCGGGTGTGGGCTATAATGTCCCGGTGAATTTCCCACTGTTTCTTGCGTTGGTACTCGGGCTGCGTCACGCTCTCGATCCGGATCATCTGGCCGCGGTGTCCACCCTGCTGCTGAACCAGAGGCAGAGCGGAGTCCGCCGAGCCGCGCTGCTCGGTCTGGCGTGGGGCCTGGGGCACGCCACGACGCTGTTCCTGTTCGGCGTGCCGGTAGTGCTCTTCAGCCGTTTGCTGCCCGAGCCGGTTCAGCGCGGGGCGGAAGTGTTGATCGGAGCGCTCATTGTCCTTTTCGCGCTCAGGCTGCTGTACCGCTGGCACTCGGGACACTTCCACATCCACCCACATAAACACGGATCGCTGCTCCACGTTCACAGCCACCACCATGACGCCCCGCATCAGGCGGGGATGGGGGAGCACAGCCACGAGCACGGAAACGCGTTGGACCGTTCTCCCGCCGCGTCATTCGGGATCGGACTGGTACACGGAATTGGCGGCTCGGCTGGGATTGGGATCCTGCTGATCGGGACGGCGAGTGACAAGG
>DATKJJ010000593.1:0-2237 GCA_035543695.1 Gemmatimonadales bacterium
TCGGGCCAGTCCGGCCCGATGCCATTCTGAGGCTCATGAAGTTCAGCCAAGCGGTGAGCGATGGGATGGTGACGGTGACGATGTCGATCGACATGACGGAAGCATGGTTCGACGAGACCATAGCGTTCCTTCGGGATGCACTGGAAAAGGTGCGGCAGGCCCTGGGGTGGTTGAAGGCCGAGGCCGACTCGAGATAGGCCGGGGCCACGACCGGTGGCGCGGCGCCCTCTGACCGCGCTTCAGGGTCGAATGGCGAGCTGGTGTCCCACGATCATTCCGCGATGAACCGCTGGGACGATCCTGTACGCTGCCGCCTTCCGCCATCGGACCTGCGAAGAGAATGCCGCACGAGGACTGCGGCGCGAGCTGAGCTGAGCCGCGGCCTGACTCGTTGAGGGGACTCGGATGCGGCTGTCGTCTGATCGTGTGTGGTTGTCCACCCTGGCCTGGGGCCGACGTGGGCGCCGGCTCCTCGGGGAGCTGCTGGTCGCCGCGTGGGCCTCGATGAGCACCACCGGTGGCCTGGGAGGCAAGCGCAAGGCCGGCGAGGACGGCCGCTGGTAGGCAGTCCCACCCCACGGGATATGCACGAGCGCTTTGTTATCATGCTTCGGCCGCAGTACCTGGGCATTCCACACTTCTCACGAAGAAAGGCGCTTGCGATGAATCGAGTCGGATTGCTGTTGGCCTGCTGTGCCTTGTTGGGGGCATGCACGGTGGTGGACGCGGGGGTCGGTCGCGGTGCCAGCGACTGGACCACACACTTCGATGCCAATGCCTACGCTGACTTCGGCTGGCCGACCAACGACAGCCTGCTGTCGCTGGACATCGTGGGCGGCCCCAACTCGTACACGCTCGTCACCGGAGACATCTGGAGGCTGCTCCATCTGGAGCTCGGCCTGCTGGGCGCCGGGATTGGAATCGGGCCGTTTCAGATCGGGGCGGGGATCGGCCTCTACGCGCCCCATGCGCCCGCGAGGATCGCGGGAGACAACCCCATCAAGGGCTAGCGGCGCCAACGCCGTTGTAAGTGCCTGATGCGGAAGATTTAACGTGAGCAAACCTAGACAGAATTCACTTGTTAATTCGGACCCGATACGCTAAAAAGGTGGCGTCCCAGGGAAAGACGCCTCGGGCAGTCGTGAATCTGAACCAAGCAGAGTATCAGGACTCCGATCTACTCTTGGGTGCCTCATGGCAAGGACCCCCTATGTTTGCTCGTAATGTCACGTTTCAGATCAAGCCCAATCAGGGCCAGGCATTCGCCTCGAAGTACCAGAAGGATGTCCTTCCGATCCTCCGCAAGGCCGCTGGCTTCCGCGATGAGCTCACGCTGCTTCGCAACAGCAACGAGACTGTCGGAATCACGTTGTGGGAGAACCGCGAGCAGCTCGACGCCTACACGAACAATGTGGACGCGCAGGTCGTCAAGCTCCTCGAGCCGATGACCAGCGGTACGCCCGACGTTCGGACGTACGAGGTGTCGTCCTCGACCGCGCACAAGATCCCGGTCGCATAATCACCTTCAGAAGTCGTGGAAGAGAGCGGCGCAAGCCGCTCTTTTCTATTTGTGAGGGGACGCGAGGGCTCGATTTCAACCTTGCCGCGCGACGCCTCGGTGTGAGACGATCCCATCGTTCAAGCGGGCAACGGCGAGACCCCCGAAGTTCGAGGTGACTCGCCTACCCAGGAGTCAGTGCAACGGCTGGAACCGTGGGCCCTTCGAGGCCGACGTCTTCCGAGCCTCGGCGCCGCGGGAATTCTTCCCGCGGGCCATCATCCGGCGTCCCCGCTACGGGCGACGTCGTCTTTCAAGGAAGCAGCAATGACAACGCGTAACGTCGGAACGGTGAAGTGGTTCAACGAGGTCAAGGGCTTCGGGTTCATCGCGCCGGAGGCTGGAGGCAAGGACTGCTTCGTGCATCAGTCCGCCATCAAGAGCGATGGCTATCGGACCCTCGCGGAGGGAGAGCGGGTCGAGTACGACGTCGCCGAAGGGCCCAAGGGGCCGTCGGCTGCGAACGTCTCCAGGGTCTGACCCCACCCCCAGGCGAGGCCGTCCGGGGAGCTCCCGGACGGCCTTGTCGATCATCTGGAGACCTGCGTGGACGCGAGGAATCAACCGTTGTCCGGATTGGCCGTCGACGCGGGTCGCAATCGTGCTGGCTGGCACCCCCGGCCCATGAAGCCTGGCTCGCATGCCGTCACCGTGGCCCTCGTCCTGCTCGTCGCGTTGA
>DATKJJ010000594.1:0-3014 GCA_035543695.1 Gemmatimonadales bacterium
CTCACCATCATTCGGGGCGGCAGTGGACCCACTGCAGCACCGTTCAGTTTCGAGAACTATGGCGGCCCCGGACCCATGATCGCCGGGCTGGTCGTGCTGGCGGCCAGCCTCTACCTGCTCTCGATCTGGAAGCACCGGGAATGAACCCTCTGATTGGAGCGAACCATGCGACCCCTTTCGCTGATCGGCATCGTTCTCCTGGCCCTCGGGGCCTTCATCATCTTCCGCGGCGCAAGTTACAAGTCCCGGGATGAAGTGTTGAAGGTCGGAGACCTCAAGGCTTCCGTGGAGGAGAAGCATGCGGTCCCGACCTGGGTTGGCGGAGCCGCCATCGTCGCTGGTGTGGTGCTCCTCGCAGCGGGGATGAGACGGCGCGCCTGATCCCGGTGACCTACCAGCGAATCTATCGAGTTGTCCGCCGAATTCCCCGCGGGCGGGTAGCGACGTACGGTCAGGTCGCGACGCTCGCGGGTCTCCCTGGCCGTGCCAGGCAAGTTGGGTACGCGTTGCACGCTCTCCCCTCGAATAGCACAGTGCCCTGGCATCGGGTGGTCAACGCCCAGGGCGCCGTCAGTCTTCGCTCGGTGCCCGGCGCCGAGCTGGTGCAGCAACAACTGCTGGCTCGCGAGGGCGTGCGGCTGGATGCCAGGGGACGGGTTCCCCTTGGCCGCGTCCGTTGGGCTCCTCGGGTCGCCGCGGGAGCCGGCCGGGTTCGCCGGTGATCATCCACCTCCTCGGCGTACCGATGGATCTGGGCTCGGGCCGGCGAGGTGTCGACATGGGCCCGTCCGCCATCCGGATCGCCGGCATGGCCGCGCGGCTGACGGAGTTGGGCCACAAGGTCGTGGATGAGGGCGACATCGTCATCAAGAATATCGAAGAGCTGAAGGTGGGTAACGAGCGAGCCCGCTATCTCCCCGAGATTGCTCGAGCAGCCACGGCTGTGGCGCGAAAGGTCGAGCGTATCATAGGGCTGAAACACTTCCCGCTGGTGCTGGGCGGAGACCACTCCATCGCCGTGGGAACGGTGTCCGGCATTGCCGCCTTTGCCCATAGTCAGGGCAAGAAGCTGGGGCTGCTCTGGGTCGACGCCCACGGCGACATCAACACCCCCGAATCCTCACCCTCCGGAAATATCCACGGAATGCCTCTCGCCGCTCTGCTTGGCTTTGGTGCTCCGGAGCTGACCAGTGTCGGAGGGCCTACGCCCAAGGTGGATCCAGCCAACGTTGCGCTGGTCGGAATTCGCAGTCTGGATGCCGGAGAGAAGAAGCGGTTGAAAGAGACCGGCGTGCAGGTCCATACCATGTCCGACCTCGATCGGCATGGAGTGCCCAGTGTCATGAAAAGGGCCCTCGCCCAGGTCACCGCTGGCACGGACTTCGTGCATGTGAGTCTGGACCTCGATGCAGTCGACCCTTCGGTGACCCCCGGCGTCGGAACTCCAGTAAAGGGCGGGCTGGATTACCGGGAGGCCCATCTCATCATGGAGGTCATTGCCGACGCCGGCGTAATGACCTCGCTCGAGGTGGTCGAGGTCAACCCGATCCTGGACGAGCGCAACGCGTCAGCCGAGTTCGCGGTAGAGCTGGTCCAGTCGGCCTTCGGAAAGAAGATCCTGTAGGTTTGGGGCAATCTTCGGGGGTTTCCCTTTGCCCGGGGCGCTGTTTACTATAGGTCGGTCCTGCCGGGAGAGAGTCGCCCCATGCTGGAGTATTATCCCTACCCCCCATCCCAGCGCTGTCCGGCGCGTCTGCAGTCCTCACCCAGTGTTCGCACCTCGCAGAGCGGCGACAGCAATCTTGAAGCCCGGTTGAAGCCGGACTGTGCTCACCTGTATCCCGGGGTGGATCCCTCGGTGTGGTATCGGGTGGTGCAGGAGGGCGAGTACCGGGACGAGATGGAAGGGCTCTGGATTCAGGTGAAGGACTGGGTGACCTACGTATTAGCCAAGCATTTTGATCTGCAAGCCCGCACCGAGATGTTGCACTAGCTACTGCTCCAGCGTGGGAGCCAGCAGCTCACGCACTTTCCTCCCCAGCTGTTCCGAGGTGAAGGGCTTCTGAATGAAGGGAACCGTCGGATCGAGCGATCCTTCGGTGATCATCCGCCGCTCCGCAAATCCGGACATGTAGAGCACCCGAATCTGGGGCCAGCACCGGAAAATGGTCTCCCCCAGCTCGCGGCCTCCGATCCCCGGCATGGCCACGTCGGTCACCACCGCATCGATTCGGTGTGCTCCCCGGCGGAGCAGCCGAACCGCCTCCTGCCCACTCCCGGCAACCAGCACTCGAAAGCCGAGAGTGACGAGCATGCGAGCCACCAGCCTGCGCACCATCTCCTCATCGTCCACGACCAGCAACGTTGTGCGAGACAGGCTGTCCGACTCCGACTGACTGGGACCAGCAGTCAATGGGCGCGTCTCCGTCGTCAGTGTGAGTGGATCGAGATCCACGGCTCGCGCCGGATTACGACTCCTCCAGCGTGAGGTCGCCATCGTTGACGACGAGCCCAGAGGCGACGCCCGGGCCTTCGATTCGGCGCTCACTATTGACTGATCGGGAAAGATCAGCCGTGGCGAGTGTCACAGGGGAAATGCGATTCGGGGCCTCTGGAGCATGTGGGCGGGTCGTGATCCCAATCACCAGATCCGCAGAATGACGTTATGACGCAGCGTCATCCGATGGCGCGCCCTGCTCCAGCCAGCTTCGGAAGAATTTGGATTGTTGTGCCAGGTGCCAATCGGCGAGAACCTCGCGGGCCATCGCGAGCATCGGCCCGCTCGCGCTGCCGGCGTTGAGGCAGCGCTCGGTCAGCCACTGCTCGTATTCGTCCGGTTCGGGGTCCTGACGCACCGTCTCTTCCAGTATGGTGCGCTTGAGATCCAGTCCGATCGAGTCCGGTGTGGTGTTTCGCTTGCGTCGCCGCCGGCGACCCTCCGCTGCATCCAGGGCGGTAAGGAGACGGCTACAGACCTGCGCCGGACGCATCATCGCTCAGCTGAAATGTCAGCG
>DATKJJ010000595.1:0-4146 GCA_035543695.1 Gemmatimonadales bacterium
TGGTGGCCAGACTCATCACCCAGGCAGCCCGCCGCAGACGGGAGAGCCGGGGAGGGCACCGCCGCACTGATTATCCACCGGACTCACTCAAACGCGAGGCCGTCTGATGGCGGTCTCCACCGACGGCAACCTCTCGCTTCCAGTAATCGAGGCTTCCCAGGAAACGCCGGAGCAGATCGCGGAGCTGCAGGCAGAGATCCGCCGGTTGGCCCGAGCCCGGAACGCGGTGGTGCTCGCCCACAACTACCAGCGCCCCGAGATCCAGGATGTGGCCGACTATGTGGGCGATTCACTAGGCTTGTCCCGCCAGGCCGCAGGCACGCAGGCCAACGTCATCATCTTCTGCGGTGTCCACTTCATGGCGGAGACCGCGGCCATTCTCTCGCCCCAGAAGCGGGTTCTGCTGCCCGACCTGCGCGCTGGCTGTTCCCTCGCGGCGACCATATCGGCCGACGATGTTCGGACCTGGAAGGCGCAATTTCCCGGGTACATCGCCGTGGGCTACGTCAACACCACGGCGGAGGTGAAAGCCGAGCTGGACTACTGCTGCACCAGCGGCAACGTGCTCGATGTCATCGATGCCATCCCGGAAGACCAAGGGATTCTCTTCCTGCCCGACTTCTTCCTCGGCAGTCACGTCCGCCGGATGCGGCCGGATCGGCGGATCGAGGTATGGATGGGAGAATGTCACGTCCACAAGGGCATACGTCCTGACGTGCTGAATCAGGCGCGTGCGGAATATCCCGAGGCCGAGGTGCTGGTTCATCCCGAGTGTGGCTGCGCGGGTCAGCTCATCTACAGCATGGGTCGGGGCGACATCAGCCCCGATGGACTGCACATCACCTCGACTGAGGGCATGATCCGCAAGGTCACCGAGCGTCCAGCCACGCAGTTCATCGTGGCCACCGAGACCGGGATCATGCACCGGATGAAGCAGGTCGCGCCCAACAAGCAGTTCATCCCGGCAGACCCCGAGGCGGTGTGCGCCTTCATGAAGACAATCACCCTTCCCGAGGTCCGCAATTCCCTGGCTCTCGATCGATATCACATCACCGTACCTCCCGAGATAGCTGCCCGGGCCCGCCGAGCGATCGATCGCATGGTGGCGCTGGGATAGCGGCAGATTTGGCCCCTCAATCCGCAATAGACCGGATAGCCGCGCTCGCGCTGGAAGAGGATGGCGCCCGCGACATCACCTCCGAGCTCACCGTTTCACCCGCGCTCAAGGGTTTTGGTGTCATCGAATTCCGGAGCGGGGGCACTCTGGCGGGAAGGCAGTACGCCACCGCGGTGGCCCGCGACTGTGGCTGCGCCATCGAGTGGAACGTCCGGGACGGCGATGCCGTTCGCACCGGATCGACTATCGGCCTGTTGAGTGGAGAGCTTCGGGGGATTCTCCGGGCCGAACGCCCGCTGCTGAATCTGCTGCAGCGCGCCTCCGGCATTGCGGGTGCCACCCGGCGCTTTGTGGATGCGGTTCAGGGCACGAGCTGCCGAGTCCTCCATACCCGCAAGACTGGGCCCGGGCTTCGAGCCCTGGATATAGACGCGGTGCTGGCGGGAGGGGGCCACCGCCACCGGGCGGACCTGGCCCATGAGCTGATGCTGAAAGACAATCATTGGCAGGCCTTAGGCCGTGAAGCTAAGCCGCTGACGCAGGTGCTCGCGCAGGCGAAGGCCGAGGGAGTGAGGGCCTTATACGTAGAGGTGGAATCGCTCGAGCAGCTGGAAACCGCATGCCGGGCCGGGGCCACCCGATTGCTGGTGGATAATCAGTCGCCGGACACTCTACAGGCCTGGGCCAGGCTGGCGCGCGAGCGATCACCCGGAATCGAGATCGAGGCGACCGGAGGAATTACGCTGAAGAACGCCCGGGCGTACGCGGACGCCGGCGCGGATTTCATTTCGGTAGGGGCTCTCACGCACAGTGTGAAGGCAGCCGACATAGCTGTCGAAATCAAATTTTAGTATTTAGCCGCTGCCGGCTCCGCCTCCGGCAATCCTCGGCTTCTCCTCCACCAGGCCCACGCCAGGTACGCCGGAATGCCGGCAAGAATAATCGCGAAGGTAATGCCGGTGTTGACCGGGTCGGTCCAGAGCGCGTTGACCACCATTGCGATCGACGCGAGAAGAAAGAGCGCCGGTACCACTGGATATCCCCAGGTGCGGTAGGGCCGCAGCAGATCCGGACTCCTCCGCCTCAGCACGAAGACCGCCCCAACCGCGAGGGCGTAAAAGGGCCAGATACCCAGAATGAACTTGTCGGCCAGCTGCTGGAAGTCGTTGAGGAGCACGTAGACCACGCCGAGTGCCGTGGCCAGCCACACGGCCACCGACGGACTCTGGAATCTGGGCGAGACCCGGGCGATGGACCGGAAGAAGAGGCCGCGGTCTGCCATGGCAAAGAAGATCCGCGGTCCCGTCATCATCGATCCGATCAAGGTGCTGAAGCAAGAGACCATGACCACAGCCGAGATTGCCGCACCAGCGTACCGGCCGAGCAAGGGTATCTGCTCCGCTGCCGTCGCGGCGATCAGAGGAGACCGGGCCATCTGGTCCAGCGGCACCAGGTAGATATATGCGAGGTTGAGCAGGAGATAGATCAGCAGAATGCCGGAGGTCCCGACGATCAGCGCCAGCGGCAGGGTGCGGCCCGGGTTCCTGACCTCTCCTCCCATGAACGAGAGATCCGCCCAGCCATCGTAGGTCCACATGATGGCGATCAGGGCCGTCGCGATGAGGGATAGATTGATCCCGCTGCTCCAGGCGGGGGTGAAGTGCGCCGTGCTGCCCTGCCCAGCCGTGAACGCCAGAAGAACCAGCACGGCCAAGGCTCCGTACTTGGCCACGGTAGCCAGGTTCATCAGGACGGCCGCACGGTTCACCCCCAGGTAGTTCAGGAGCCCCACCGCGATCACGGCGACAGCGGCCACCCAGCGGACCTGCATCGGTGTCAGAGGAATGAATCGGCCGAGATACTCGGCGAAGATGGTGGCAATGGCTCCCAGGGCGGAGGCCCGGATCACGGTGAGCTCGGACCAGCCGAACAAGAATGCCGGCATCGGCCCGAACGCCTCCAGGATGTAGGCGAAGACACCTCCCGATCGCGGAAGCGCTCCCGCCAGCTCGGCCAGAGTGAGCGCACCGAAGAGTGCGATGATCCCGCCGAGCACCCAGGCCAGAAGGACCGGCCCAGGAGACTGAAGCCGCTCAGCCACGCTTGCGGGCACCCGGAAGATGCCGCTGCCGATGGTGGACCCGATGAGCACCGCGACGGCGCTCCAGAGGCCCAGATGGCGGGGTAGCCGTTCGCCCCAAGCATCGCGTTCTGGAAGCATGGCCAAATATACGCCTCGCCAGCTATAATGGCTCAGATCACCATCTTGGAACACTTGAGTCACGATGACCGAAACCCAACAACGCAGGAACCCAGCGCTGCTCCGGCGGCTGGCATGGACAGGAGCAGCGCTGGCCTGCGGGCTCATCGTGCTGGGCGGCGTGGTCCGAATTACCGGCTCGGGAATGGGGTGCGGCGAGCACTGGCCCCGATGCCATGGGGAGTGGTTTCCCCCACTCGACCTCCCCACCATGATCGAGATCGGTCATCGCTGGGCCGCTGCGCTGGTCAGCCTGGTCGTACTCGCGCTGACGGTGGTCGCCTGGGTCAAACACCGCAACGAGCCGAGGTTGAGGACACCGGCGACACTGGCGTCGATCCTCCTGGTGGTGCAGGTCCTGTTGGGTGCAGTGACGGTCAAGCTGGCGCTGCCGCCCTGGGTGGTGATCACCCATCTTGCGAATGCCATGGCGCTCCTGGCCGTGCTCATCGTGACGGCGCTCCGGGCCGGAGAGACGGATCAGCCGGCCAATGTGATGGATCGCCATCGAGTCCAGAAGCTTGCGTGGGCCACCGCTGGTTTCGGTTTTCTGGTGATTCTCTTCGGAGCCCAGGTCGCGAACTTCGGCGCCGGCCTGCTCTGTCTCGGCCTTCCGCTCTGCAACGGAACGCTGCTGCCTCCGACCGCTCCGCTCGCCGCCCTCCACTGGACTCACCGGGTTCTCGCGTTCCTCTTTCTGGGTCTGGTGCTGACCCTCACCACGCTGGTGCTGCGGGACCGGACCTCTGGCCGCGGCCTCAGACGGTGG
>DATKJJ010000596.1:0-3255 GCA_035543695.1 Gemmatimonadales bacterium
GGCTCCAGAGCCTGCGCCTGGGCCGAGTCACTCCCGAGGTACTTCACCAGCCGAATCCCGTTGGTCGGGGAACGGTCGAACATCGGCTGGGTGTAGGTGTCGGTGAACTGGTAGGGCAGGTCGTTCCAGCCGCCGCCCAGAATGAAGCGGTTGCCGCCGTCCTGGTTGTAGCACCACTCGCGCACATTGCCCACCATGTCATAGGTGCCGAACGGGCTGATTCCGCCTCTGCCCACCGGCCATGATGCCTGGCTCGAGTAGTTGCTCAAGGGCACGACGGACGCACTGAGCTGGAGACCTGCCGCCCGATTCCAGTGTACCACCGAGGGAAGGGACTTGCCGGCGTATTTCGCGTATGCAGCCGCCTCGTACCAGCTGACGCCGCCCACCGGGTAATCGTCCTGGCCGGCGGGATAATCGCCCGCCTCCCAGGTGGAGGGTCCGGGGCGCGCGGTTCGGTCCACCATGTGGGCCATGGCCTGGTCCCACGAAATTGTCTTGCCGTTCAACTCGAAGGGCTGTTCCCACAGTTCCCTCCGCCGATAGCCGCCGTCCTGCACGAACCGCTTGAACTCACGGTTCGTCACCTCGTACCGGTCCATCAGGAAGTCGCTCACCCGAAGGTCCTTGCGGCCGAATCGGAAGAAGGTGTAATCGAGATGTCCGCCACCCACCCGAACCATGTCTGGCGGCAGGGCATCGTCTTTGTCGAGTCGGATGATGGAATCGAAGGGGACGCCGACCAACTCCAGAGTCCGGTAGCCGGGAGCCTGGATCCGGAGGCGGTCCGTGGTGCCTACGGCGCCCCCGCCAGCCCAGGACAGGATCGCCCGGTCGAGCGGCGTGCGTCCCAGCGGGATCCAGGTGGAGTCGGGAGCTGTGTACTCCTTCCGAAATACCTCCGCGCCGGCCGGGACGGTCCGTATGCTCACCGGGCGGACGAACCGGGAACGAAGAACGTTGTAGAGGGAATCATCCGGCGCAATCGCTTCCACCCGGCGGGCGAGGTTGTAGGTCTTCTCGTTTTCGCCGGCCTCGCTCAGGGCCATCATCCGGGGGATGGCTTCTTCCCTCACCCAGTGCCGTTCCCGAGAGGGCTTGGCCCAGCCGAACCAGCCGCCGGCAATCAGCAGCGGCAGCACCACCGCCCCGGCCAGCAGCGGCTTCCGGAGCCTGCCGCCCCGGATCACCGAGAGCTGTTCCAGCCGGGACAGCATCTCCTCCGCTGAGCTCCAGCGCTGCTCCGGGTCCTTCTCCAGTGAGCGCATGATGATCCCGGCCAGCTCGGGCGGCAGCTCGGACGTTGAGTGGTCGAGCGCTTCGGGTGCCCGCGTGACCTGGGAGGCGAGAATGGCCTGCGGAGTCTGTCCGGTGAAGGGCGGCTTTCCGCTCAGCATCTCGTAGCCCAGCACTCCCACCGCATAGAGGTCGGAACGGGCATCGATGTCGGACTGGCCAGCAGCCTGCTCGGGCGACATGTACGCCGGAGTGCCCAGGGCAAAGCCCATCGCGGTGAGTGTCTCGTTGGTGTAGTCCTGACTCTCGGCCAGCGCCTTGGCGACCCCGAAATCCATCACCAGCGCATGGCGGCCGGCCAGCATGATGTTCTCCGGCTTGAGATCGCGATGGACGATCCCGTGGCGGTGGGCATGAATCAGTGCGTCGAGAATGTCCTTCAGAATTCGTACGGTGCTCTCCGGCGAAAGCCGCCCCTCGCGAGAAAGCCGCTGGCGCAGAGTCTCGCCTTCAACGTACGGCATCACGTAATAGAGAGACCCCGCTGTGGCTCCGGCGGCGGGGTTGGTGCCGGAATCGATCAGGGTGAGGATGTGGGGATGCTGCAGGTGGGCGGCGATGCGAATCTCGCGGATGAATCGCTCGTCTCCCAGCACCTTCGCCAATTCGGGATGAATCACCTTGATGGCGACCGGGCGATCGTGCTTCAGGTCCTGCGCCAGCCAGACCGTCGCCATGCCTCCGCGACCAAGCTCTCGCTCGACCCGGTAGTTGCCGGGAAGGGCGGACTGTAGCCGGGTAAGGACGTCGGACACGCGATGATCCGGGTTGTAATGGATTGCTTAGATTACAGCGGTCACCGGTCTCCGCACACCCCCTCCCGGGCGGTCAGTCAGGCGGCGTGCTCGACGGTGGCAAGGTAGGCTGCAAGGTTTAGTCCGCTGCGCGGTTCTTGTCACAAATCACTCCGAGGGACATGGCATGTTCGGTAGACGACTTTCGATCCTGATTGGCACGTTGGCCCTCTCCGTGGTTGCGGCGCGGGTCGCACCGGCCCAGGTGACGTCGCAGAGCGAGCTCGGCACCGAGAAGCTCCCGGCCGGCTTCATCAAGGAGTTCGGCACCATGTGGACCTTCGAGGCGCCGCCGCTCGACTACTGGAAGGCGCGCTACGGGTTCGCCCCAACCCAGCAATGGCTGGATCACGTCCGGCTGGCGTCGATCCGGCTGCCTAACTGCTCATCCTCATTCGTATCCCCCCGCGGATTGGTGATGACCAATCATCACTGCGCCCGCGAGTGCATCACTGCGGTCTCGACGCCCGACTCGAACTTCCAGGAGATCGGCTTCGTGGCAAAGACCCAGGCGGACGAGCGAAAGTGTCCCGGTCTGTACGTGGACCAGTTGCAGGGCATCGAAGACGTCACCCCGAAAATTCAGAAGGCCATTACCGCTTCCACACCCGCTCAGCAGGTGTCCCAGCGCAACTCGGTGATCGACAGTACGGAGAAGGCCTGCGAGACCGGACCCGACGTGCAGTGTCAGGTGATCACGTATCACCAGGGTGGTGCATATTCGCTGTATCGCTTTAAGCGCTTCAGCGACCTGCGGCTGGTCATGGCGCCGGAGGAGGCGATCAGCTTCTACGGTGGCGATCCGGACAACTTCACCTACCCCCGCTACGACCTCGACCTCAGCCTGATGCGGGTCTACGAGAACGGCCAGCCCTACCAACCCAAGGACTACCTGAAGTGGAGCCGTGAAGGAGCGAAGGAGGGCGATCCCGTGTTCGTCACCGGAAATCCGGGGTCGACCGGCCGCCTGCTTACCGTCGCGCAGATGGAGTATCTCCGGGATGTGCAGTACCCGGCCCAGCTCAGCTCGTACGACCGCAACCTGGCCGTGATGGAGGAGATGTCGAAGCAGGATGAGGAGACCAGGCGGGCGCTGGAGAACCAGATCTTCAGCCTCAAGAACTCGAAGAAGGCGGTGACCGGCTATCTCTCCGGCCTGCAGGAT
>DATKJJ010000597.1:0-2808 GCA_035543695.1 Gemmatimonadales bacterium
GAAGTGCCACCCTGAGCGAAGCGACGGGGCGGAACTCTACCGGCAGAGCTCTGGCCGCTTCGCTGCGCTCAGCGTGACAACTCGGCTGCATCAATAGTTGATGTCGAACGCCACCAGCTTGAACACCACGGCAATGTAGAGCAGCGTCACCGTGGCCAGCACGAGCAGTCCACTCCAGAGCTGTGAGCCCCAAGGCCGTCTGCCGCTCCGGGCCAGCCGGGCATTCCAGACCGCCACGCCTGCGGCGCCCAGGAACACCACCAGGCCGAGCAGCTGGAGCAGCCAGAGCCAGGGATCGCTCTTCGAGGTGAGCGCCGCGACCTCCGTGCTCATCCGCTGGATCTGCCAGGTCCAGCCGGCCAGCAGAAGCAGCAGACCCACCGCAGCAATGCGAACCCAACGGTAGGCTGACCGGGCCCGGCCCTGCAGCGGAAAGGTGGCCCCATACCGCCGGCGAGCCAGCGCGGCCAGCGGCCAGGCGATCAGAGTCAGGAGCAGCACAGCCAGGCTGAACTCGGCCAGCGGCAGCAGCCACGAAGGCGACTTCCACCAGTGGGTGGGCCGAAACACGATGAAGGGGGAGATCTCGTCCCCGCTCAACATCTCGACCCGTCCGTTCTCCACCTTTGCTCCAGCCACGTTCTTACCGTCGACTTCCTGCCAGACGAAGGGCCGGATCTCGCGCCAATGCTTCGGCTCGCCGTTGAGGGCGGTGAGGTATGGCAAAGTGATCGTGGTGTCGGGATTGGCCGTGACCTTGCTGGGGCTGATCAGATCGGTCAGGCCGAAGAAGTTGGAGACGGAATGGCGCGAGCTCTCGTACTGACCGGCCACCTGCTGCGCATGGGCGTAGGCGGTGGCCCGGTCCAGCGGTGTAGCCGTATCGGGAGCCGGCAGATAGCGGTCGGCAAACTGCTCGAACACCGCGGTCCGGATGGGACCCGCCGCGCCATCCTTCCCGGGGCTGTTCATCGAGATGAAGATGCCGATGCCATCGTCGATGAAGAGGTGCAGATCGCTGTGGAACCAGAACGTGTCGCCCCCGTGAGCGATGGCCCGGTGGCCGTTGCGGTTGGTCTCGTAGAAGCCGAGTACCATCCGATTTACTGCCGGCATCAAGGTGAGCGCGGTCGTGTGCATCATCCTGGCCGTCTCCGGGCGAAGGATGCTAGCGCCGCCAAAACGGCCGTTCTGCAGGTGGGCAATCATGAATCGCCCCATGTCGGCCCCGGAAGCGGAGAGGGCTCCCGCCGGTGCGCCCACCACCATCTCGAAGGGCTTGGCCTCTCCGGCGGAGGCGCTCTCATAGCCCTCGGACATGTCCTTGCGGAGTGACGCCGGCAGCGGCTGGCGGAAGGTCGCGTGCTCCATTCCGAGCGGCTGGAAGATGTGGTGCTCGATGTACTGCTCGAACGGCTCGCCCGACACCCTCTGGACGATGTACCCGGCCATGGCCGTGGCGTAGTTGGAGTACGCGGGCACCGTTCCCGGCGGATAGATCCGGGTCGGGGTCCAGGATTTCAGCCAGTCGCCATTCGGCTGCACCTTGGTGGTATCGTCGGAGAAGAGGTTGCGGCCCACCTCCTCGAATCCCGGCGTATGCGTCATCGCGTTCCGCAGGGTGATCGGCTTGCCGAAGGCCGGGGGAATCTTGAAATCGAGGTAGGTGTTGACGTCCTTGTCCAGATCGAGCTTGCCCTGCTCGACCAGCTGCATCACCGCGGTCCAGGTGAAGAGCTTGGAGACCGAGCCGGGCCGGAACAGCGTCAGGTCGGGATCGACCGGCTTCTTCCGTTCGAGGTCCGCGTAGCCATACCCCTTCTTGAAGAGCACCTCGCCGTCCTTGACCACCGTCACCACCGCGCCGGGGACATCGCCCCGCTGTAGCGCGTAGGGAAGGAAGCCATCGAGCCAGGCCTGCACGTCGGCCCGGGTGAGCTGCGCCGCGCCCACCGGAGGACCCTCCGGCCCGGCTCGCTCGATCGAAGGCGCGGGCGGCCGCTGCGCCGGGCGCTGGGCTGCCAGATCGTTCCGGCCGAGAGTCAACGCCGCGAGGAGCAGTCCCACCAGGAATCGTGTCATGCGCTCACCTGTCGGTTTTAGGGGTGATCCTGCTGGGCGCCGGAACCAAGCTGCTCGAAGGTGAGGTTCTGGATCCGGTACCGCCGCCAGTCCTGATAATCGAAATGCCACCACTCCGCCTCGTAGACCCTGAAGCCCTCCGCCTCCATCGCGTGGCGCAGCAGATCGCGGTTCCATCTCTGGAGCGAGGTGCCGCCGGGATAGAGCGGATAGGAGCGGTCGCTCATCTCGTCGTAGCCGCCGGTCATCCGAATCGGCTTTCCGCTCTTCAGATCGTAGAGGGTGATGTCGACCGCGCAGCCGCGGTTGTGCCGCGACCCATCGGCGGGATTGGCGACAAACAGATGCTTGTCCACCGGCGTGCCGTCCCAGAACATCTTGGTCACGTACCACGGCCGATAGGAATCGTGCACCAGGAGCCCGTAGCCCAACGGCCGGAGCCGCCGGGCAGCGCGAACGACCGCCTCCGCCGCCGGCCGCTGCATGTAGGCGTGGGCCGAGGTGTAGAACGCAGCACCCATGAAGTTGTTCGTGGTGGCGTAGCGGATGTCGTAGGCGATGGTGGAATCGAGCTCCCGGAGCTCGACCAGATCGGTGGGCCGGAAGTCTCCCGTCTCCTCGGGCGGGCTGGCCGCCAAGGCTTCGGTGCGCAGTTCGGCGACGGGCTTGACCGGCGTGATTCGGAAGCTCACCCTGTCGTCGTCGCCGGCCAGGGCTCTCCGCTTG
>DATKJJ010000598.1:0-7903 GCA_035543695.1 Gemmatimonadales bacterium
GTAACGCACCGAGACCTCCTGCAGACCCCGGGCGGCCTCGCCGGCTACGTACTCGAAGTGGGGGGTATCCCCCCGAATGACCGCGCCGAGAGCCACGATGCAGCCGTAGATCCTGGATTCCGCGGCGACCGCGGCAGCAGCAGGCAGCTCGAACGCGCCGGGGAGCCACACCACATCCACGGCCTCCCGCTCCATCCCAGCTTCGCGGCAGCCCAGCAGGGCACCTGCCAGGAGCTTGGTGGTGATCAGTTCGTTGTAGCGGCTGACCAGAATCGCCGCCCGCCCGCAGGCGCGCAGCCTGCCGGAGAAGTCGGGCACTGGATCAGTGGGTGAAGAGGTGGCCCAGCTTGTCGCGCTTGACCTGGAGATACGTCCGATTTTCGAGGTTGGGATCGGCCTGAAGCGGAATCCGCTCGACAATCTCGAGGCCGTAGCCTTCCAGGCCCACAAGCTTCCGAGGATTGTTCGTCATCACCCGGATAGACGACAGCCCCAGATCCCGCAGAATCTGCGCACCGATGCCGTAGTTCCGCAGGTCGGGGGCGAACCCTAGCCGCTCGTTGGCCTGAACCGTATCGGCCCCGCTGTCCTGCAGCGCGTACGCGCGTAGCTTGTTGAGCAAGCCGATTCCCCGCCCTTCCTGGTCCAGATAGACGATCGCTCCCTTGCCTTCGCGAGCAATCAGCTCCATCGCGCGATGAAGCTGAGAGCCGCAATCGCAGCGCTTCGAGCCGAACACGTCCCCGGTGAGACACTTCGAGTGCATGCGGACGAGCACATTGGGCTCGCCGGCAATGTCTCCGTGCACCAGAGCGACGTGCTCTGCCTTGTCGACATCGTTGCGGTAGCCGATGATGTTGAAGTCGCCGAACTCCGTAGGGATTCGGGCTTCGGCCACGCGATGGACCAGCTGCTCGGTCCGGAGACGGTAGGCCACGAGCTGGGCCACGGTCACGAAGGTGAGACCGTGCTGCTCGGCGATCTCGTGCAGCTGGGCCCGTCTGGCCATGGTCCCGTCGGGATTCAAAATCTCGCAGATGACACCGGCCGGAATGAGCCCGGCGAGCCGGGCGAGATCCACGCTGGCCTCGGTCTGACCCACCCGCTGCAACACTCCACCGGGCCGGGCCCGCAAGGGAAAGACGTGACCCGGGCGGCGAAGATCGGAGGGCACGGTGGCCGGATTGATCGCGACGTGGATGGTGGTGGCGCGGTCGCTGGCCGAGATGCCGGTGGTAACCCCGAAGCGACGTTGCGCGTCAACGCTGACGGTGAACGCGGTCGAGAGCTCCTCGGTGTTGCGTTCGGTCATGGGCGAGAGTCCGAGCTGATCACACCGCTCGCCGGTCAGAGCCAGACAGATCAGTCCGCGTCCGTGCAGGGTCATGAAGTTGATCATTTCGGGCGTGGCCAGTTCGGCGGCACACACCAGATCTCCCTCGTTCTCGCGATCTTCATCGTCTGCCACGATGATGATCTTTCCGTTACGAAGGTCTTCGATCGCCTGCTCGATGGTGCCAAAAGTCGTCACAGGATCCCCGCTTACCGCTGACCGTTCACCCGGTTTTCCCAAAGGGCTTCTACGTATTTGCCTATGGTATCGGCCTCGAGATGTACCCGGTCGCCCACCCGGCGCTCGCCCAGAGTTGTATGCTGTAAAGTAAACGGAATCAGGGAGATCTGGATCAGGTCCGGTTCCAGCTTGGCATTTACCGTGAGGCTGACGCCGTCGACGGTGATCGAGCCTTGGGGCACCGAGGTACGGCCGACGGAAGGAGGCACCCGAATGTTCAACAGTCGCGCGTCGTCTCTTTCCGTCACCATCTCGACCCATCCCAATCCGTCCACATGGCCCTGGACCAGGTGCCCGCCCAGGCGATCACCCAGCCGCAGGGCTCGCTCCAGGTTCACCCGTTGGCCCGGGACGTAGTCGGCGAATCGAGTGCGGTCCAGTGAAGTGCGGATGACGTGAGCTTGGAAGGTGCCGTCGGAGAGCTCTTGCACAGTCAGGCAGGCGCCGTCGACCGCGATGCTCTCGCCCGGCTCAAGATCGGAATAGCTGGACCGGATGGTCAGCTCGAGCCCGTCGGCGTCGTGATCGGCGCGCGCGACGCTGCCCACTTCGGTGATGATTCCTGTGAACATCAGCCTCGATCGATGACCAGCAGAGTATCCTCTCCTAAGGCTCTTCGCTCCACCACCCGCCAGCGCTCCGCCTGTTCCAGGTCGCGAGGCGGCAGCCCGGACAGGGCGGGTACCGCGGTGTCCCCCAGCCAAAGTGGTGATTGAAGCCAGTAGTACCGATCCACCAAGCCCGCACCCAGCAGGGCTCCGGCCAGCTGCCCTCCACCCTCTACCAGCATCGAGCTTATTCCCAGCTCGCCGAGGGCCGACAGCGCCGTGGCTGCATCATCGGCCCGGAGCACGGTTACCCCGCAGCCTTGCAGCCGCTTGATGCGAGCCGGGTCAGCCCCAGGAGAGACCACCACCACGGTCGGGACCTCGGCGGCGCTCCTGACCAGACCCAGTTGCGGACCCAGGTCGGCAGCCCGATCGAAGACCACCCGCCGCGGAGGGACTCTGGGTTTGACCGGTCCCCGGACGGTGAGGGAAGGATCATCCAGCCGGGCGGTTCGCCCACCGACAACGATGGCGTCAAAACCGGCCCGGAGCCACTGGACGTAGTCGCGGGCTTCAGGACCCGAAATCCAACGGGCGCGGCCGTAGCTATCGGCGATCCGACCATCGAGCGTGGTGGCGAGCTTGAGCGCCACGTACGGGCGGGCGGGGCGCTGGATAGAATGGAGGAAGATGGCATTCTGGGCGGCTGCGGTCTCTGCGAGGGGACCCAACTCGACTTCGATGCCAGCTTGTTGCAGTCGTTCGGCCCCTCTCGACGCGACGGGATTAGGATCGCGCAGCGCGGCAACCACGCGCCGGATTCCCGAGTTGATGATGGCTTCGGTACAGGGGGGCTGCTTCCCTTGATGCGCGCAGGGCTCGAGAGTGACGACCATCGTCGCTCCTCGAGCCCGTTCCCCGGCACCGGCCAGTGCTACTGCCTCGGCGTGGCGATCTCCGAATTCAGGGTGCCATCCTTCTCCAACCAGCTCGCCATCCCGCAGGACCACCGCGCCTACCAGGGGATTGGGTTGGACCCGCCCCCAACCTCGCCAGGCGAGGTCGAGGGCGCGGCCCATCGCCTCCCGCTCGTTCATCCCGGCGCTAGAAGCTCACTCGCAGGCCCAAGCCGGCGAAGAACTTTCCCTGAGTGGTGTCGAAGTTTTCGAAATCGGTCGAGAGGTTCTGGTCCTTGCCACCTTGATATCCCACCTCTCCCGTCAGCCGCAGCATGGACACGCTCAGGCCGGTGTTCAGGAATCCGAGTACCCGTGAGCTATTCAAATCTGCCGGGACGTTGGGCTGAAGGGTCGAGGTGATCGGATCGCGGAACTGGATGATGGCGCCGCCGGTGTATTTGTCCCAGCCCAGGCCTGCGGCGAGATCGAGTACGGCCACCTGTTTGCTTGCGATGAGGCGCAGGTTGGTGGCGTGCAGGTTCATCGAGTAGCCGTAGGTGTCGCCGCTCGCCACATCGCCGTAGATGAGAGTCGGAACATCTCGACGCATAGCGCTGATCGAGATGTTCGGCAGCGGACCGGTGCCCCGCATGAGGCCAACCCTGGCGCCGTAGCCCAGACCAACCGCGATGTTCCCCACCCGGCGGGCATCAGGGTCTACCTTGAAGTTCTTCAGCTGCTCCGTGGGCAGCAGCAGGGCTGAGCCCAGGAGGTCCACGGCGAAAAGTCCGCCGCTCATCCCTTTATAGACCCCGAGGGCGCCTTCGATCATAGGCGCGGGCACCAGCACCTCGTCACCGGGCACCGCGGAGCTGCTGCCGGTATACCTCACGTCGGGCAGAACCACATTGCTGGCGTTGGCGCGAAGGGTGAGCGATGCATGGCCGACTCCGCCCAGCGTGGCGGCCGAGCCGATGGTGGGATTGCCCCCGCTGACGAGCATACCCAAGATCGGGTGAAAGGCTCGAGTGCCATCGACTGCAGCGGCGCATACCCGCTCGGAGTTGCCCGAGTAGGCTGAGCATTCCGGGGTCTGGGCCAGCAGAGGTGAGACGAGAGCGACGGCAGACAACCCGGCGAGAAGGTATGGCGCGCGCATCGTATTCTCCGTTACGGACGGGCGAAACGCACGGCCCTTCTGCCTCGCTGGATCTCGCCCATCACCCATGTGGTGACCCCGTCTCGCGCTGCGGCAGCCTGTGCCGCCGCCACCGCGGCCGGGGGCAGGACGGCGACGAGCCCCACCCCGAGGTTGAATACGTCTCGCATTTCCTCAGTGGAGATCTGCCCCGCCTGCTGCAGATACTGGAACAGCGGCGGCAGTTCCCATGTAGCCGGATCTACCGTCGCGGCGCAGTCCTGAGGCAATATCCGCACCAGATTCCCGCCGATTCCTCCCCCTGTGATGTGGGCGAGCCCGTGAACTCGGTCGAGCACCGGGCTGACGCTTCGGTAATAACTGCGGTGCACCGCCAGGAGAGCGTCTACCACGCTTTGCCCAGTTGCTTCGAGCGGATCGTCCAGACTCAATCCGGCGCGATCGAAGAGGATGTGCCGCGCCAGGGTATAGCCGTTGGTGTGGAGCCCGGTCGAGGCGTATCCGAGGAGCAGATCGCCCGGGACAATGGCGCTGCCATGAATCGCTCGATCTTCCTCGACTACGCCGAGGATGGTGCCGGCCAGATCGAAGGTTCCTGGTTGATAGAGACCGGGCATCTGGGCGGTCTCGCCGCCGGCCAGGGCCATATCATGGGCCCGGCAACCCCGAGCGATGCCTTCGACGATCCGGGCGATCTGCTCCACGCCCAGCTCGGCACCTGCGATATAGTCCATGAAGGCCAGCGGCTGGGCACCGTGGACCAGGATGTCGTTGACGCTGTGGTTGACCAGGTCCTCACCGACCGTATCGAAGCGTTCCGCCTGCATCGCCACGATCACCTTGGTTCCGACGCCATCGGTGCTCAGCACCAGAGCAGGCTGCTTCATCCCGGGAGGTACTCGGACCATTCCGCCGAAGGCACCCACCATTCCAAGTGAGTGGCGGGTCCGGGTGCTGCTTACCAGCTCGCCGATGCGTGCCTTGGCGGCCTCGGCCGCGGTCAGGTCCACCCCGGCACGGGCGTACTCGTTGGTCTTGCCAGCCTTCACGTAAGCGCCTCGGCCAGACTCACGTGGGTGAGATCCTGAAAGGCCCGCACCCGCTGCTCCACATCCGCCAGAGTGATTCGGTCGAAGCCTCGAATCCCGAACTGCTCCACGGCATACGACCCCATCGCGGCGCCATATACCATGGCTCGGCGGACGTTGTCCTCGGCCACTGATTTTGTGCGTGCGAGGTAGGCCATGAAGCCGCCGGCGAAGGCATCCCCTGCCCCGGTGGGATCGAACACATTTTCCAGCGGATAGGCCGGGACATAGAAAGTCCGCCGAGGCTCGATGAGGAGCGCGCCGTGCTCGCCCTGCTTGATGACCACCCGCTTGGGCCCATGCCGGAGGATCCAGCGCCCGGCCCGATGGATGTTCCAATCGCCACTCAGCTCACGCGCCTCGCTGTCGTTTACCATGAGGACATCGACCCGGGAAAGCAGCTGGAGCAGGGACGCCTTCTTTCCCTGGATCCAGTAGTTCATGGTGTCGCAGACCACCAGCTCGGGGCGCGACACCTGCTCCAATACGCCAAGCTGGAGATCGGGATCGATGTTTCCCAGGAAGACGAACTTTGCCGACCGAAAGGCGGGCGGGAGCCGAGGCTGGAAGTCAGCGAACACTCCCAAGCGGGTTTCGAGGGTTTCGCGGCTCTGCAGGTCGTAGGAGTACTTTCCTTTCCAGCGGAAGCTCTCGCCCTCCGCCTGCTCGACACCTCCCCAATCGATGCCGCGGGCGGCCAGCTTCTCGAGCTCATGGCGAGGGTAGTCCTTCCCGATCACTCCGACGACCTGCACCGGGTGGAGAATGGATCCCGCGACGCTGAAGTAGACCGCGGATCCGCCCAATGCGTCCGCGGTTTCGCCGAACGGAGTGAAGATCGAGTCCAGGGCGATGCTGCCTACGACCAGCAGGGTCATGGTGTCACATCCTGTCGGGGGCTGAGATGCCTAGCAGGGCAAGAGCGTTGGCCAGCACAGTGCGGGCGGCACGGGTGAGAAGAAGCCGAGCTTTCTCGACATCGGCCGGCTCGCCGAGGGTGCGGGTTCGGTGATACCAGCCGTGCACCACGGTGGCCAGCTCGTGTAGGTAGACCGTGATTCGGTGGGGCTCGCGCTCGCGCGCCGCCTTCTCCACCACTTCGGGAAACTGCACCAGCTTCTTGAGCAGCTCTACGTCCTCTGGATCAGGCAATCCGCGCATATCGAGATTGCCCTCGACGGTGTCCGGATCGCGCTGGGCTGTCCGGAAGATCCCGCTGAGCCGAGCGTGAGCCATCTGCACGTAGAAGATGGGATTCTCGTCGGTCTGCTTCTTGGCCAGATCGATATCGAAGTCGAGCGGGCTGGCGCCCTTTCGGGCAAGAAAGAAATAGCGCGCGGCGTCGACCCCGACCTCTTCATACAGATCCCGCAGGGTGACGAACTCGCCCGAGCGCTTGGACATCTTGACCTCTTCTCCGCCCCGCACCACTCGCACCAGCTGTACCAGCTCGACATCGAAGAATTCCGGAGGGTAACCCAGCGCGGCGAGCGCAGCTCGCATCCGGGGGATGTACCCATGATGGTCGGCGCCCCAGACATCGATGACGCGATCGAAGCCCCGATCGTGCTTATCGATGTGGTACGCGATATCGGGCGTGAGATAGGTGAGCGTGCCATCGCTCTTGCGGAGAACGCGGTCCTTGTCGTCGCCGAAGTCGGTGGTGCGGAGCCAGAGCGCGCCCTCGGACTCGTACGTGAGCCCCCGGCTCTCGAGCAGCTGGATGGCGCGCTCGACCCCTCCGGAATCGTAGGCACTCTGCTCCGAGCTGATAACGTCGAACTTGACGCCGAACTGCTCCAAGTCGGAGTCCTGTTCTTCCCGCTGAATTCGGACGATCAGCGACCGGCAACGCCGAAGGGCTTCCTCCTCCGGGAGATCCGCAAAGGCCCGTCCCTCCCGTTCCAGTACCCCACGCGCATTCTCCCTGACGTACTCGCCATGGTAGCCGCCTTCGGGAACCTCAGCCTGATAACCCGCTTCCTGGCGGACCCGAGCCCACAGACTCTGTGCCGCCTTGTCGATCTGGACCCCGGCGTCGTTGACGTAAAATTCCCGGGTGACGGTGTGGCCGGTCCACTCGAGCAGCGAGGCGATGGCGTCGCCCAATGCCGCTCCGCGCCCGTGGCCGACGTGGAGCGGCCCGGTTGGGTTAGCGGATACAAACTCCACGTTGACCTTGAGTCCGGCTCCCCAGAGAGCGCGACCGTACTTTGCGCCGGCCTTGAGGATTTGCTGGTGAGCTTGTGCCAGCTGATCTTCGGCCAGCCAGAAGTTGATGAACCCGGGACCGGCGATCTCGGTCTTGGCGATGAGACTGGGAGGCAGCTTTAACTCCTGGAGGACGCGCTCCGCCGTCTTCCGGGGATTGGCCCGCTCGCGACGGGCCAGCAACATGGCAATGTTGGTCGCCAAGTCTCCATGCCCAGCGTCCCGGGGCCGCTCCAGCACAAAGTCCAGACCATCGGCGCCGAACCGCGCGGCCACCCGCGACAGCTCGGCCCGCAAGGTGTCACTCACTCGGAAGCGGCCTTCCCTTTAGTCGGGCGGGAGCTGGACTTGTTGGGAGATGTCTCGGGCTTGGAGGAGGCCTTTGTCTCCGCCTTATCCGGCTTGGCCTCGGAGGATTTCGTCTC
>DATKJJ010000599.1:0-5240 GCA_035543695.1 Gemmatimonadales bacterium
AGTGAGGTAAAGAGGAACGATCCTTTCACCCCGAAGATGCCACCGGCCCGCTCTCGGTAAGCCCGCTCCAGCCAGTCCATTGCCCGCTCTTTGTCGCCCAGGCCGGTATGGACGTACGCCAGGTGATAGGGTGAGACGTACCGTCGGCTCGACAGCTCTTCCAGCCGCCGCAGCATGGCTCGACTCTCATCGAGCCGCCCAACCATTCCATATGCCTGTCCCACCTGCGCGAGGTACAGGGTGTTGTCCGGCGACAGGGCGAGTCCCTTCTCCAGCGTGGCGATTCCCTGATCGGCCTTACCGGTCAACAGCTGCACCCAGCCAAGGGTGAGGTGCGCCAGCGGCAGATGGGGCTCGACCTCCAGCACGCGGGTTACGCCTCGCAAGGCCTCGTCGTAGCGGCCGGCCCGCAGGTAGGTAGTTACCAGATCCATGCGGTGAGCCAGCGGATCGAGCTCGTGGGCCCGCCGCTGCATCTCGAGCGCCTCGTCGTAGCGCTCGAGCGAGGAGAGCATGAGCCCGTAATAGTCGTACGCCTCGCCACTGTTGGGATTCAACTCGATGGCCCGCTTCAGCTCCTGCTCCGCCCCGACCCAGTCGTAGTCGGTCGCGTATTTGAGGTGGCCCAGGGTGGCATGGGCCTCGGCGAGGTTGGGGTCCAGCTCCAGCGCCCGGGCCACTGCGGCTTTCGCCAGCCGGAATGCCTCCTCCGAGGAGACTGAGCCTGCCACGCCGATGGCTATGTCGATGTAGGCCTTGGCCATGGTGGCGTGGGCCAGCGCGTAGTCCGGGTCGCGGGCGAGCGCCTCCTCGAGGTACTTGAGTCCCTGGTCCATTCCCTGCTGGGTCCAGCGGAGGATGCAGTGCCGGCCCTGGAGAAAGAGCTGGTAGGCCTCGACGTCATCGGTGGGCTTCTTCCGGATCCGACGCCGCTCCTCGGGGGAGAGCTTCGCCTCCAGCGCTGCCGCGATCTGGAGGGCGACATCGGTCTGGATGGCGAAGATGTCGGTCAGCTCGCGGTCGTAGGTCTCGGACCAGAGGTGACGGTCGTTTTCCACTTCGATCAGGGTGGCAACGATCCGCACCCGGCTCCCAGCCCGGCGGACGCTCCCATCGAGGAGGCTGGCGACGTTCAGCGTGGCCGCGATCTCTTGCAGGCTGTGCTCCCGTTTCTTGTACGGCATCACCGAGGCCCGGGAGATCACCTTGAGCGAGCGAATGCGGGACAGGTGGGCGATCACGTCTTCGGTGATCCCGTCGGCAAAGAACTCGTTCTCGGGGTCGGCGCTGATGTTGAGGAAGGGCAGCACCGCGACCGAGGGGGACCGATCGGTCTCGACGGCACGGGCCGGGGCGACGAGGGCGTCGGCGAATGCAGCGGCACTCTGGAACCGCTGGGCCGGATCGACCGCCAGGGCCCGCGTGATGGCCTGTTCCACGTTGGCCGGAACCGCCGGACGGAGGCGGCGTACCCGGGGAGCGGGCTCGGTGAACCGCTTGGCCATGACCGCCATTGCGGAGGCACCCTGGTGCGGCGGCTCGCCCGCGAGCAGCTCGTAGAGTACGCAGCCGAGACTATAGACGTCGCTCCGGCCGTCGAGGGTACGCTCGGCGGCGGCTTGTTCCGGACTCATGTACTCGGCGGTGCCGAGCGTCATGCCGGTGCCGGTAAGTCTCGACTCGCCCCCGCTGCTCGCTCCGTCCGCGCTGTCCCGCCTGATCGCTTCACCGCCTGCGACCGCAATCCCGAAGTCGGTCACCATCGCCTCACCTTCGTGAAGGAGGATGTTCTCGGGCTTGATGTCGCGGTGGATCAGGCCGTGGCCATGGGCGTGTTCCAGGGCGGAGGCGACCTGGCGTACGATGCTGATCGCCTCGTCGACCGGGAGCTGCTTTTCCCGGGAGAGCCGGTGTCTCAGGGACTCGCCCCGGACGTAGGGCATCACATAGAAGAGGAGCCCGTCCACCTCGCCGGAGTCGTGCAAGGGAAGGATGTGGGGATGGGAGAGTCCGGCGGCGATTCGGATCTCGCGGGTGAATCGTTCGGGACCGAGCAAGGCACCCAGCTCGGGACGGAGCACCTTGATCGCCACCTTGCGGTGGTGCTTCAGGTCCTGGGCCAGATACACGGTAGACATGCCGCCGCGGCCGAGCTCGTGCTCGACGGCATAGCGGCCGGTGAGAGCGGCGCCGAGCTGGTCCAGCTGAGCGGATGTCACCCGGGAAGGGACGACTGCATAGATCTCTATTGTGCGCCGGTCGGGTTTGGAGGGCAACCTTGGGTGGTGAAACCCAGGCCGCGACGTGATCACGAATCGGTGACCGGGTAGATCCAGACTGAGGCACTTTATACCGCTGGCGCCCCGATCCGGCTGCTAGCACATTCGAAACATCTCCCCAAGGACGGTTCGCATCTCGGATCTCCCTGCAGCTCTGGCCGCGGCTCTTCGTGACCGCTACCTGCTTGAGCGGGAGCTGGGACAGGGCGGCATGGCGACCGTTTATTTGGCGCAGGACCTGAAACACCAGCGCAAGGTCGCCCTGAAGCTGCTGCGGCCGGAGCTGTCCGCCAGCCTCGGACCTGACCGTTTCCTTCGCGAGATCCAGATCGCGGCCCGGTTGCAGCATCCCCACATTCTCCCTCTGCTCGATTCCGGGGAGACGGACGGCTTTCTCTACTATGTGATGCCGTACGTAGAGGGGGAGTCCTTGCGGGCCCGTCTTGTTCGCCAAGGTGAGCTGTCGGTGCAGGAGGCGGCCCGCATTCTCCATGAGGTCGCGGATGCCCTCGCCTACGCCCACGAGCGCGGTGTAGTGCATCGCGACATCAAGCCGGACAACGTGCTGCTCTCCGGCCGCCATGCTCTGGTGACGGACTTCGGTGTGGCCAAAGCCGTGAGTGAAGCCACCGGCCGACAGGCACTGACTACCGCCGGCGTGGCCCTGGGAACGCCGAGCTACATGGCGCCGGAACAGGCGACGGCGGACCCGCACACCGACCACCGCATCGACATTTACGCTCTCGGTGTGATGGGTTACGAGCTCCTGACCGGCCGGCCTCCCTTCGTTGCCCCCACAGCTCAAGAAGTCTTGGCCGCCCACGTCACCCGGGCACCCGAGCCGGTACAGGCCTTGAGGCAGTCCTGCCCACCGGCACTGGCGCAGCTGATCATGCGCTGCCTGGCCAAGAAACCGGCAGACCGGCCTCAGACCGCTGATGAGCTCTTGCCAACACTCGGGACGGTGGTGACGCCGAGCGGGGGCGTGACACCTACGGGAAGCCGGCCGATCAAGGCGGTGCGCCGGGGTCCCGGTGTGGTGGCAGCGGTCCTCATCGGCATTGCAGCGCTGACCGGGCTGGGCACTGTCATCCTTCGGTCCCGAGCCGGACAGCCTCCCGCTCTCGGTCGCCAGAGCAGAATCACGGACGCGCAAGGACTGGAAACCGATCCGGTTGTGTCACCGGACCACCGACTGATAGCCTACTCCGCGGGGCCCTACTTTCAGTCGCATGTGTATGTGAGACAGCCCGGCGGGGGTCCCGCCATCGATGTGACCGCCGGACTCAGCGGCCGCCATACCCGGCCGCGGTGGGGCCCTGATGGGTCAGAGCTGCTCTTCGTGACCAATGACGCCAACACTCGAAGGGTGAGCCGGATTTCCGCTCTGGGTGGCACCCCTCACACTCTGGTCGAGGTGGAGGGAACTGACGTGATAGCCGGTGCGGATTGGTCGCCCGATGGAAATCGGGTGGTCTATGATGTGGGCAACACACTCTGGACGACTGGTCCGGGCAACGCGCGGACTAAGGTCTACCAAGGGAGCGATCCCCACTCGGTGAGTTGGTCGCCGGACGGGCGGCTCCTCGCATTGGTCGAGGGCGGCCTCCGGCTGTGGCACGGGGCCACCGGTATAAGCAACACGGCGCCCAGCGCTATCCTCGTGGTTGCAGCCGGAGGCGGTTCGCCGGACACCATTGCTCCTCCCAGGGCAATCAACCTAAGCCCGTCGTGGACCCCGGACAGTCGGGCGCTGTTCTTCATCTCCGATCGCGATGGGGTAAAGGACGTCTATCTCGCGCGGCTCACGTCCAAAGGCCACCTGGCTGGCCAGCCCGAACGGCTCTCGACGGGGCTCAACGCCCATACCGCCTCGCTCTCGGCCGACGGAAAAACCATCGCCTACTCCACTCTGGAACGAGAGTCGAACATTTGGACTCTGCGGCTACGCCCCGGGCAAGTCGTGCTGGAGGATACTGCCATCCCGGTCACCAGCGGCAACCAGGTCATCGAGCGGGTGACCGTCTCGCCGGATGGCAATTGGCTGACCTATGACTCCAACCGCCGGGGCAATGCTGATGTCTACCGGCAACGGTTGGATCAGCCAAACGCAGAGCCGGAGCAGCTCACCACCGATTCGGCGAACGACTTCGGGCCCATGATGTCCCCCGATGGGAGGGAGATTCTCTTTCACTCGCTCCGGCTGGGGAACCGGGATCTCTGGCTCATGTCCAGCGATGGCACCGATCAGCGCCCACTCACACGAACATCGAGGAACGAGTACGCCGGCAACTGGTCGCCCGATGGCCGCACCGTTGGGTTCTATGCGGAATCGCTCGGCACTCTCTGGCTGGGTTATCTGTCGCGGAGTGAAGGCGGCAAGTGGGGGCCGTCTCGGCTGGTGTTACCGGACGTGATCAGTACTCCGTGGTGGTCGCCCGATGGCAAGCGGGTAGCCGTGATCCACAACGGAACGGTTACGGTGATTCCGTATCCGGATGGCACGCCGGAGGTCCTTTATCGGCCGCCGTCTGCCATTCAGGGTAGCCGAATCGCAATCTGGGCACCGGATGGACGCAGTGTTTACTATCGGGTTCGCGAGCCGGATGGGCGGCTGACCCTCCTCTCTATTCCCTTGAACGGCGGGCCGCCGGTGACGCTGGTGCGCCAGCGGGACGCGAGCAAGTCCGGCGCGCGGTCGGACTGGGCCTCCGATGGCCGGCGGTTCTTCTTCACCGTTCCGCGGTACGAGGGAGACGTATGGACCGTGGAGGTCCGCTGATGGGAGGCAGGTATTCCGCGAAAGAACTCCGTAACCAACTCGATCCGGCTCCTGCTCGCAGCTGGGCTTGTGGGCTGCGCCACTGGACGGAACTACCCCGACCCAGAGGGCCCGCGTTACGCGGGCGGCAGGGCTGTTGCCACCCGAGAGGAGAACGCCGTCGCGCTGCGGGTCGTCTC
>DATKJJ010000600.1:0-9463 GCA_035543695.1 Gemmatimonadales bacterium
GACGCGTTGGCGACTTCGAGTCCGGTGAGGTCGGACACGACGGTCTGGAAGTTGAGCAGCGCCTCCAGCCGGCCCTGAGCGATCTCCGCCTGGTAGGGGGTATAGGCGGTGTACCAACCGGGGTTCTCCAGCACATTGCGCTGGATAACCTGTGGCGTGAAGCAGCCGGCGTATCCCATGCCGATAAAGGATCGAAACACCCGGTTCATCCCGGCCAGACCGCGCAGGGCCTGAAGCACCTCTCGCTCGCTCCGGCCGGGAGGCAGGGCCAGCGGCCGCCGGAGCCGGATTTCCTCAGGGACCACTGCGTCGATGAAGTTTTCCAGCGAGGAATAGCCGAGCAGGTCCAGCATCTCTTCCACGTCGGCCCGGCGTGGCCCGATGTGCCGATAGGCGAAGTGAGAGGGGTGCAGAACGTCCAGCGTGGGAGTACTCAGCTTCCGACCAAGGATGCTGGTCACCTTGATCTCATCCTGAGAAAGTCTGTAAGCCATCCTCGCTCCTCAACGACATAGCAAAACGCCTCGAGAACCACGCTCTCGAGGCATCATGTGTCATGGATCGCCCATGTCCTGGACGTAACCGTTTCTGGTAGCATCGACCCTGCTGTCACTCGCCGATATGAGACCGATAGGCCTTGGCGGTCAGAAGGTTCTTGAGATCGCCCGGGCTGGAGACCCGAAGCTTGATCATCCATCCGTCACCATACGGATCCCGGTTCACCACTCCTGAGTCACCGTCCAGCGCTTCGTTGATCTCGACCACTTCCCCCGCCACCGGGCTGTAGAGCTCGGACACGGCTTTGACAGCCTCGATTTCACCGAAGCTCTGGTGGGCATCCAACCGCTCGCCCGTTTTGGGGAGGCGAACGAATACCACATCGCCCAGCTCACCTTGCGCATAGTCAGTGATGCCGATCTTGACCACGGCGGGATCGTCAGTGCCCGCGACGTACTCGTGCTCAGCGGTGTACCCCAGGTCGTCCGGCACGTTCGACACGTGCATCTCTCCAATGTGGTGGCGCGTCGGAGGATAGGCGGACCGAGGGGGCAGGTCAAGCGCGCGCGAGCAGGGCCTCCCATACCGATGCTGCTGACCGTTCCAGTGCCTGATGGTCCCCCTCGTTTTCGATGACATAATCGCTGCGGAGCCGTTTCGAGTCCGCTGGAAGCTGGGCGGCGATCAGTTGGTCGAGCTCGTGCTCCGGGAGGGAGCGCGATTGTCGCAAGCGCTGCCGGCGGATCGACTCTGGAGCGTCGACCAGCACCACCGCGTCGAACTCCGAAGGATCGGCCGCTTCGAACAGCAGGGGAATGTCGCTGATGACGATCCGATCTCCCCGCTCTCGCGCTTCCGCCAGCAGCTCCCGCCTGCGGCGGTGCACCTCAGGATGCATGATGGCGTTGAGTGCTTCCAAGGCTTTCGGGTCCGCCAGAACGACGGCCCGGAGCTTGGCCCGGTCCAGGGTCCCGTCGGGACGGATCATCTGCCGGCCGAACCGGCCGGCGATCTGCAGCAAGGCCGGGCGCCCCGGCATCTGGGCCTCACGGACGAGCTGGTCGGAGTCGATGATGATGCTCCCCCACCGGCGGAACAGTTCCGCGACGGTCGACTTGCCTGCGCCGATGTTTCCTGTCAGGGCAACGGAAAGCATGGTGGAAGGTCTAGAGTCAAGGGTCCAGAGTCTAGAGTCGAGGACTGAAGAGAGGCTCTAGACCCTTGACCCTCGACCCTGCATCTTGTCCCTCTTCGCAGCAACCATCAGAACGAACGGTCAGGACGGCAATGAACTACGGGGCACATCCGGGGTGGATCGAGGTCATCAGCGGAGTGATGTTCAGCGGCAAGAGCGAGGAGCTCATTCGCCGCATCCGGCGGGCCACGATCGCCCGGCGCAGGGTCCAGGTCTTCAAGTCTCATCTGGACAGTCGCTACACCGGGCTATACAGCGTCTCCAGTCACGACGGCACCGAGCTGGAGGCCAGCCCGGTGGACTCGGCGGCCGAGATCTTCAGGCTGGTGCGGCAGGACACCCAAATTATCGCCATCGATGAGGCGCAGTTCCTGGACCCGCAAATCGTGCCGGTGGCTACGGAGCTTGCCGCCCGCGGTGTTCGGGTGATCCTGGCCGGTACCGACACCGACTTCCGGGGACAGCCTTTTGGCTCGATGGGAGATCTCATGGCCGTGGCTGAAATGGTGGACAAGCTTCAAGCCATTTGCGTGCTCTGTGGTGATCCCGCCTGCCGCAATCAGCGGCTGATCGATGGCAAGCCGGCCCGGTACGACTCACCGACAATTATGATCGGAGGGCGGGAGAGCTATCAGGCCCGTTGCCGCCACTGTCATACGGTGCCCCGCCGGGACGAAGATCAGACGGCGTTGTTGTAGGTTATTCTCAGAGCTCAGACCTGGCTGCCGAGCGCTTCCAATAAGGACTTTCCGTGAATAAGCAGGACCTTGTCGCCGCGGTTGCCAAGCAGCTGGGCATCAGCAAGGCCAAGGCAACCGAAATTGCCGAGCTCTTTTTCTCGTCCAGCGGTATTCTCGCGACGGAGCTCAAGCGGGGGGGAAAGGTTGCGATCTCGGGGTTTGGGACCTTCGAGACCCGGAAGCGGGCTGCCCGGGAATGGCGAGACCCCCGCACCGGCAAGGCCAGTGACATCAAAGCCGGGATGGTGCCGACGTTCCGGGCGAGTCGCTCGTTACGAGACTTGGTGAACCGGAAGCGTTAGCGTGAGTTGGTTCTGCGGGCCGGTCTGCTCCGGGCGTCCCCATCTGGCCGCCCGGGGCGAGTAGGACCTCGGTCGACTCGGGCGGTTACCCGCTTACGCCGGATCGTCACACCGTTAAGCTGGCCGGCCAGCCGTTCCGCTTCCTGGGCCGGCAGCTCGATCAATGAATACCCGTCGCGGAGCTCGATTCGACCGATCTGCGTCCGGTCGAAGCGCAACTCCTTGGTGAGCACCGCCACCAGGTCGTTGGCTGTAACTCCATCCTTCTTGCCGGCCCCGACATACACTTTGGCTGTTTCCGAGGTTCGCGGCGCTGGTGGCGGTCCCGCGTTGGCCGTACCGCGCCAGAGCTCGTAGAGAGCCGCAGCTACGGTGGGAGCATCATATCGCTCGAACAGAGGAGCCAAAGTGAGAAGAGCCCGGGACCCCTGGCCGGTTTCGATGATGCTCTGGATCTCCTGTCGCTGGAGCGACTCGGAGGACCGCGCGGCGTCGAGCGGTCCCGGCACCTGCAGCGGGCGTCGGGGAGCGGCAATGCGAGCTACGTAGCTCTCGGTCCCGCTGGGGACCAGCAGGATCACCTCGCCGGCGCCAAGCAGCTGTTCGAGCCGATCCCGAGTCGGCAGATCAAAGGCGATGATCGTGTCGGCCGGCGGCGCATCGCTCACCACCAACTGGAGTTCTGATTGATTGCCGGCGAGCAAACGTCGAATGGATCCGTGGTATCCCTGATCGGCAGTCCAGACTACCAGCGAAGCCGGATCGACCACCTCGATTACATCAGCGAGGGCCTGAACTCGCCTGTTCCAAGCGGTAGCCACCGTGCGGACCGGCCCGAGCGGACCCGCATCCGGCCGGTCGACGCCGACCGTGAGTGCCTTTCGAGCGTAGCGATCCACCCAGGCGGGGACCCGCGCGGGCTCCGCCGTGTAGACAATCCGTTGCGCCTCACGGGGCAGGTCCTGCATCAGCGGCAGCACGCTATCGTCATCAGGCAGCGATTCGGGCCACGCCAGAAAGAGCGCACCCACGGTTTCCATCCGGAGCGCGGAGCGGGCCACCAGCTGGAGGGCAGTGTCCAGGGTGGTCACCAGAACGTCCAGGGACTCCGCGCGTAGCCGTCGCATGGCTCGGCTGGGGCCCCGGCCGACCTGAATCGACAGCGAAGCATCCCGAGCCAGGTCTGATATCAGCGCTCCCCAATCTTCCAGCTGCACCTCCGGAACCAAAACCAGTGCCGGTTTTCCCCGTTCCGCTCGGCTGAGCATTCCCGCGACCGCCGGGGCCGCGTAGACCGGAATCGGAGGAGCCAGGGCTACGAGATTGTGGCCCCGAGCCGCTGTGGGAGCCACCTCACGGGATGCCGGCGTCTCTGGTGTCCACCCGCGCTGGTCGAGAACTCGGGCGATGGATGGCTGGATGTGAAGTTCTTCGAAGGAGGGCAAGGGTTCTCCGGCGGGAGAGCTGGACGTCGCTAGAGCACCAAGCTAAGCGCGCGGCGGTTGACATCGCCAGCCCGTGAGCCAAAGTTTTCCCCGGTCTCTTCCGCACATCACCCCCATCGTGGAACCGCTGGATGCCCGATCCATTGTCGATCAATGTGCAGCATCTCAAGGCGTCGGAGACGGTCGCCATCAGCAACGAGGCCAAACGCCGAAAGGCAGCAGGCGAGGATGTGCTGGACCTCGGCGTCGGGGAGCCTGATTTCGACACGCCGGCCCCAGCCTCCCAAGCGGGCATTCAGGCCATTCAGAAAGGTCTCACCCGTTACCCACCGAATGTCGGGATCGCCGAGCTCCGGCGGGGAATAGCCCAGCAGCTGTCCCAGATGTCGGGTGGTCGCCGGGTCGATCCCGAGCAGATCGTGGTCAGCTCCGGCTCCAAGCAGTCCATTTTCAACGCATGCTTCACCTTGTTCGGCCCCAAGGAGCGGGTACTCATCCCTTCGCCCGCATGGGTCTCCTATCCCCAGATCGTGCATCTCACCCGCGCCGAGCCGGTGCTGGTGCCGGGTGACCCGGAGTGGGGCCTGAAGGTGAGTGTCCGGGATCTGGACCGGATGAGTCACAAGCTCACCCGGGGCCTCATCCTCTGCTCGCCCTGCAATCCAACCGGATCGGTGTACACTCAGGCCGAGCTCAAGGCCATCGCGGAATGGGCCAAGAAAAACGACATCTGGATCATCTCCGATGAGATCTACCGCCGGATCAACTACGGTCCGGGTCCTGCGCCATCGCTCCTGGATTTGCCGGACGAGTTGCTCGAGCGCACGGTGATCATCTATGGCGCCAGTAAGGCGTACGCGATGACCGGATGGCGCATTGGCGCTGCCTTGGCCCCGCCACACGTAACCAAGGCTATGGCTGCGCTCCAGTCGCACACCACCACGGGAGCCAACCATCCGGCCCAGTGGGCCGCCGCAGCCGCTTTCACCGATGAGCGGGTAGACGCTGAGGTGACTCGGATGGTCACGGCATTCCGCCGTCGCCGGGATTACCTGGTGGAACGGTTCCGCAACGAAGTGCCGGGCATCGAATTCGTGGAACCCCATGGTGCCTTCTACTTCTTCTTCCGGGTGGACGGGATCCGGGAGCGGGACCCGGTTACCGGCCAGGGATTCTGCGAGCAGCTGATGAAGCAGGAGGGTGTGGCCTTGGTGCCGGGGGCGGCCTTCGCCGATGATCGCTGGGTCCGGTTGAGCTATGCGGTTTCTGAGGCCGAGCTGGAGAAGGGTCTCGACCGTACCCTCCGGCTGATCCGCCGTCTGGCGTCCGCCCGTGCAGCCTGAGATCGGCCGGGTGAGCATCGAAGCCAGGATCGAGCCCCTGAGCGGAGCGCTGCCCAACATCACCTGGCGCTGGGACTCCGAGACGGACATTCTGTCGGGCGCGTTCAAGGGAAACCGTAAGAGCGGCGGGCTGACCGGTACGGTCGAGCTGACCGACGCGGAGGGTTCCGTGGCCGTTCTGGACGTGAACAACGGAGTGATCTGCGGGCTGGACGTGGTGGTGTGGCCCGAAGTCACCACTGGTCCGGACTTGGGGGTGCCGGCCAAGCTGACCGACGGTCGGGTGGTGCTGCCCTCCCGGCCCTCCCGCCCCGGGGTCGCATCCCTGGAGGTGGACACCACGCTCTCGGTGCAAACCAACAGTGCGGAGAGTGTGTTTCACCTGCAGATCGGTCCCCGCCGCTCCGTCGAGTGCGTCCGGGTGGCCGATAATTTTTATGTCGAGGTGGATCCGCAGGGAGGATTGGCGGGTTTCTGGCTCACCAATGTTCCGCCATTCACCGCGCTGGAAGAGGAATAGCTCAAGCGGCTCGTTCGGCTTCCTCCAGAAATCCTTCAGTCTGTCGCGCCACCAACGACGCATAGTAGCCCCCGGCCACGATCAGCTCCGAGTGACATCCCACCTCGGAGATGACTCCATCCTTGATCACCACGATCCGGTCGGCCTCGCGCACGGTTGACAGCCGGTGGGCGATGACGAATGCGGTGCGTCCCTGCAGCAGGGTCTTGAGCGCGTGTTGAATCAGCCGCTCGGACTCGCTGTCGAGCGCGGCCGTGGCCTCGTCCAGAATCAGGATGGGCGGATTCTTCAGCAGGGCCCTGGCGATGGCAATGCGCTGACGCTGACCGCCGGAGAGCCGGGTCCCCCGTTCCCGCACGATCGTGTCGTAACCCGCCGGCAGGTTCATGATGAAATCATGCGCGTGGGCCGCCCTGGCGGCTGCCTCGACCTCCGCCTGAGTCGCTTGCGGACGGCCATAGGCGATGTTGGCCCGCACCGTGTCGTTGAAGAGATGGGCGTCCTGGAAGACCACTCCGATTTGGTTCCGGAGCGAATGCTGGGTCATCTGCCGGATGTCGACCCCATCGATGGTGATCGCCCCCTCGCTCACACTGTAGAATCGCTGCAGGAGCGTTGCCAGGGTCGTCTTGCCGCTGCCGCTCGGTCCCACCAGCGCGATGGTCTCTCCTGGACGGGCAACCAGGCTGATCCCGCGTAACACCGCGGAGCCCGGCTGATACCCGAAGCTGACATTGCGGAACTCCACCTCTCCTTTGAGATGGCGGACCTCGGAAGCGCCGGGCGTATCGCCCACGAGATCGTCGGCGTCGAGGATACCAAAGATCGTGTCCAGTGAGACGCTCACGCGCCGGAAGGTTTGATAGGCGTTGGTGAGACCTTGCACCGGGCCAAAGAGCCCACCGATGTATCCCAGAAACGCCACCAGGGTACCGACAGTGATCTCTCCCTGGAGAGCGAGATAGCCTCCCAACGCCAGGGCAGCCAGGCGTGCCGTGGTGGAGGACATGGTTCGCAAGGTACCGGTGAGATTGTCGGTGCGCACACCCCGGCGCATGATCTCGTTGCCCTCCCGCACGCCCTGAAGGAATCTGCGCTTTTCCTCCTCCTCCATGACGTAGCCCTTGACCGTCATGATGCCGGCGAGCACCTCGTTGAACCGGGAGTAAATCGAGCTCCACCGCTCCACCAAGCGTCTCTCCCGGCGCATCTGCTCCGGGGCGGCCCGGGCGCCGATCAGCGCCGGCAAAGGCGTAAAGACGATCACCGCGACCGCGAGCCTCCACTCCATGCGAAGCATCGCCGCTACGGAGAGAATCAGGTAAAGCAGGGTAGGCAACAGGTTGAAGGCTACGTCGCTGAACGCTCCGACGTAGCCGCTGATGCCCTGATTGACCCGGTTCATCGTGCCACCCACGCCTTCGCGCTGGTGAAACGAGATGGGCAGAGCGTTGAGTTTGCTGACCAATTGTTCCCGAAGGGTATACTCGACCCCAAGCCGAACATCCCAGCTCAGGATGCCTAGCCAGGCCTGAAGGCCGGCCCGGATCAGCTCCAGGATGACCAGTCCGCCCACGATGGTCATCAGGCTCTGCAGGCCGGCTCGACGTGCCAGCTCGTCGAAGAGGTACTTCATCACCAGGGGATCGACGGCGCTGAGGGCCGCCAGGATGAGCGCCAGGGTAATGACCCCGGATAGCGGGCGGCGATAGGGGCGGACGAACTGGAGCGACCGCCGGGCGAGCTGAAGACCGTTACGGGGCATCGAAGCAGGGATGGAGTTGCGGACCGAACGAGCAAGTTCGGTGCCCTGCCTCTTATTGCCGCTGAGCGAGACCGGCAGCTGGTTTTTGCTGCCCCAAGCCGAAAGAACAGCGGCAGGATAGAAGCGATCTGTCTGCCCGAACTGTTACAGCACAACTGGTTAGCGGCTAGTTACGCATTTCCGATTTGACCGCCGCTGCTTCCCTGGCTGTGCCCCGTCTGCCGGGGTATTTGTACCCTCCCCTGAATTCATCCCGGGAAACCGCATCCTGCAGCAGACTCAGTCAGTACGGCCGAAGACGTACACCGTATTGCCGCGTCGGGTAAGCACGATGTCAGGATGCCCGGCAAGGATAGGCAGAATGCCTACCGCGGCGAGGAGAGATAGACCCCCCGGAGCTTGGCACCAGCCTCGCCTCGGGAGTGGACTTCGAGCTTGGAGAGGATTCGCTGGGTGTGGTGTCGCGCCGTATGCTCGCTGATCCTGAGCTCGCGAGCAATGGCCTGGTTGGAGCGGCCCTGACTCAGCAATTCGGCTACCTCCGCCTCCCGCCGGGTCAAGCCGAACTCTTTGCTCAGGTCCGATTGGCCAGCGACGTGTCGCTCGGCCGGAATCTCCAGCACATGTTGCTGCTTGAGCCGGAGGCGGTGCTCCCGGAGCTCGTAGATCGAGCCGCGAAGCTGGGCCACCAGATTCCGGTTGTTACTCCGCAGCGCTGAGAAGCAGGAAAGCAGATCCCGCAGGCGGTCTGTCGTATTGGGCTGTGGCTCAGTCAGGACCTGGGCCAGGTTTCCTGGGCTTTTATTCACGGCAACCTCACAGCGTTCTTCTATCGGCAATGTTGCCCATAATCCCGGGCATTAGCGATTTGACCTATGTCTCCTGTCGTCCAGCGTCACTGGCTATCCCCAGAATGTATTATGAAACACATTGGGTCGATTCGCCACATCCCTCCGGAGCCTGCCCGGGCGGGCGCCCAAGTTAAGGCTGATATGACATAGCGCTGAGACCACGTGTGCTGGTACAATCCAGCAATGCCCCCACCGCTTCCACCGGTCGGCCGGGTTGTGGCCACCGAGCTCAAGCCTTCCACGCCGCACCAGTTCTACTTCTGGACTGCCCAAGCGTCTCCTATCGGCATTGGTGCCATCGTCCGGGTGGAGGATACCGGTCGCACGGTGTTCGGGGTGGTCACCGACGGCTTTGCCTACTCTGACCTGGTCTCTCCTCTTCAGGCGGTCATTGGAGCCGAAGGTGATCCGGCCGGGAACGGCTCCAAGCAGAAGGGCCGGGCGGAGATTCGGCTGTACGCTGCGGCCGTTCTGCGCCAACTACCGGAGGAACCGCTCCAGCCGGTTCCCCTCGGTCCCGTCTGGTTGGCCTCCGATAGCGACGTGGCCCTGGCACTTCGGATGGATGGGTATACCGCCCACGAGCGGGCCACCGGAATCCCGGTTGGGCTGTACGCCGCGGGTGGGCTCGAGGCGCCGGTTTTCCTGGATGCCGATTTTCTGCTCGGCCCGGAGGCGGCGCATCTCAACATCACCGGGGTTTCCGGTCTCGCCACCAAGACCAGTGCAGTCGAGTTTTTGCTGGGGAGCATCTTTCAGACCTTCCCGGCTCACAAGGGCACGGTTGCCGCACTCTGCTTCAAC